>JAAZVO010000105.1 GCA_018623405.1 Crocinitomicaceae bacterium | reverse complement strand
TGAGGTTTTGCCCACTTCTCGATACATTGAGTTTCATTCTTCAACTCAACACTCGAAGGGTCAAACCTTTTAAAATCAAACCTTTATAGAGAATGTCAGGTCGAGTAGCGTAATAAAATGAAGCGTATCGAGAACTAGATATTCTTTACAAAATTTAAAACATTAAGCCTTAACCTTAATTTTGTTTTCGGTTTTCGAAAAACGGTCCACCCCCTCCTACTTCCCTTTAGGGTTATACAGAATAATAAACTGCACAATTACCGCAATTAATACAAGAATAATAATCTCAATCTGAGAAAAAAGGTCGGCAACGTTTACAGACTTTTGGGCAATTTGCAATTGTTTTTTACCCTCTTCTAATTGAATTCTAGAGAGGTCATATAAATCATCGCTAAGCAGTTGCAGTTGCGCAAGCATTTCAGCACTTTGGCTTTCAGAAAAATCAAAGTCCATTTCTTGGGTTTTTAGCTTTTGAAAATCTTCATCAAAATTGTTGAGCAACCTGTTTTCATCATTCACCAACTTGGTTTTATAAAACTTGCCCAAATGCGCTTCAATTGCTTCATTAATGTGTTCGTTTTCGGCTTCAAAAAAAATGGTATCGTTGGTGTAAACCGCAATTTTCTTTTGTTCAAGCAAGCTAGAAATATCGTAGATGTAACCCTTAACCAAAAGCCTATCTTGATAAATATTTTCTATAGAGTTCTTAATGCTATCAAAGCTTTTTTTATCTACCTGATTGGTCATAAAAACGATGATAAACACCAAGCCTAGCGCGGCAATCCATTTTATTTTTGTGAAGATATTTCCCATAACTATTAAGATTATTGGTTAAATATACAATTCAATCGCAAATAGTTTTAATAAGGCTTTTAGATGATTTACCAAACCTCAACCACTTCATAACCAACTCCTCTAAATTCAAATTTTTCTCCTTGTATTTTGTTTAGCATTAGCTGTCCTACAGGGGAGGCGGCCGATATTGCCATTACAAATTGTTCATCAATTTTAAATTGTCCAAATGGTATTCCTATAAGAAAAAATCCTCTGTTGGTTTGTACTAAGCTTCCCAATTTTATTGCTTTGGTAGGTTTGCTTGACTGAAAATTACTTAATTGAACTAGAAACTGTTGTAATTTAACCTGTTGGGCGGTTAGTTTGTCTTGTTCGGCACTTAACATTTCTGCAGAGGTTTCATACTTATCTCCCATAGAGCTTTTGGTATCGTTTTCTTTTGCATCCTGCAATGCAGCTAAATCGGCGCTTACACTTTCTAATTGGGTTTCAATTAGATTTATCAAATGAGTAATTACTTTTTGCTTTATTTCCATCGGTTCACAAAGATATTACCCAACCCTTTGGTAAAGGTTCCGTCTTATTACATTTACAAGCTTGGCGATAAAGAAATACATAACACTAATTTTTCTGTGGTTTGCATCACTGCTTTTGTTTGGGCATGAACCAAATAGCCATTTTGCATTTGTGCCAAATCAAGGACAGTTTCACCAAAATGTAAAATACAGAGTTGATATTCCAAGTGGCCATTTATTTATTGAAGATGCCTCTTTCACCTACCACTTTTTTGATCAACAAAAACTAAGTCGATACCATCACGGTGAAATAATGGTTACTAAAGATGAAAAATTGCAACATCACGCCTTCAAAATAAATTGGCAGGAAACTTCAGTTAATAAGTCTTTTTCAGAAACCGAAAACTTCAACTATTACCTCAATTACTTTTTAGGAAAAAATCAAGCAACGGGAATTTATCCTGCCAAAAGTTTATGGATTGATAATTTTTATGATGGTATTCATCTAAAATGGTTTGCCAATCATGAAGGGTTAAAATATGAGTTTCATGTCTCCCAAAACCAAAACCCCAATAAAATTAAAGCCTTAATTGAAGGTGTAAAACCCAAAATTGAAAAAGGAAAACTCGTATTAGAAACCGTATTGGGTACTATTGAAGAGCACCAACCCATTGCCTACCAAATAATTAAGGGAAAAAAAATACTTGTTGATTGCAACTTCCAATTAAAAGGCAATCAATTGGGTTTTGAAGTTGGAAAATACAACGCTAACTATACTTTGGTTATCGATCCAACACTCATATTTTCAACCTATTCCGGTTCAACTTCCAACAATTTTGGATACACCGCCACATTCGATTCTGAAGGTTTTCTTTACTCAGGCTCAACAGTTTTCGGGGCCAACGGCACCTACCCTACCACAACAGGAGCTTTTCAAACTAATTTTAAAGGGGGTTCAGGTGGTTTTGGTGGTACCGATATGGGAATTTCAAAATTCACGAAAGATGGTACAGGCCTTGTCTATTCTACATTTATTGGTGGTTTCGCCGATGAAATGCCCCACAGTTTATTTGTAAATACTCGCGATGAATTGTATGTATTTGGAACATCAGGTTCGTTTAATTATCCTGTTACCGCCAATGCTTATGATACCTCATTTGCATCAGGCAGCACTTCGGTTGATCTATTTACCAATAATGGCCTTGGAGTGGAATACGATGTTTCGTGCGACTTAGTGGTTAGCCGGTTTTCACAAGACGGTAAAAGTTTGGTGGCTTCCACCTTTATTGGAGGTTCAGATAACGATGGCATCAACAACATAGATTCTTTACGCTACAATTATGCAGATGAGGTTAGAGGCGAAATAGAAATTGACTTTGAAGACAATGTTTACATCGCTACCTGCACCCAAAGCGCTGATTTCCCAATGGAGGGCACACCTTTTCAACCCACAAAAGGTACAGGGCAAGATGGTGTTATCATGAAATTATCAGGCGACCTTTCTACCATGATTTGGAGCTCTTTTTACGGAGGCAATAACGAAGATGCTCTCTACAGCTTGGCCATAACCAGTTCGGGTGATATTTACGTTGCCGGCGGAACCAACTCTACAGACCTTCCCTCTTTTTCAAACTTCTTTTTTCAAGGATTTTTGGGCGGTAGAAGCGATAGTTATTTGGGTAGAATTTCTGCCGATGGTACCACTTTGCAAGAGTCTAGTTATTTAGGCACCAACGTTTACGATCAAAGTTATTTTGTTGAGTTAGACCGAAACGAAAATGTTTACCTGCTCGGGCAAACAGAATCTCAAGGCTTGGCATTTATTGTAAACTTAGATGCAGACTCTATTGACTACCTCACCTACAATGCCGGGCAGTTTATCATCAAGTTTAACCCTGAGTTAGACTCCATTCATTGGTCAACTCGATTTGGTACTGACGACCTCAGCCGCCAAAAAGCCAATCCCAATATTTCGCCAACTGCTTTTTTGGTTGACCTATGCAATTCTATTTACCTATCGGGATGGGGCGGCGCAACTAATCAGCAATTCTTTTTAAATAATAGAACCACGTCTGTTGATAGCATGTTCATCACCAATACCTCGGCCCAACAAACAACAACCGATGGCAACGATTTTTACCTTTTTGTACTCTCTGATGATGCCCAACAAGTAAACTATGCTAGTTACTACGGAGGCAATGTTTCTTCTGAACATGTAGATGGTGGCACAAGTAGATTTGATAGAAAGGGAAAAATATATCAAGCGGTTTGTGCGGGGTGCGGAGGAAACTCAGACTTTCCAATTTTTCCTGCGAACGCATTTTCGGCAGATAATAATGCAGGGTGCAACATTGGTGTTTTTAAAATGGATTTTTTACTGCCCTTGGTAGTTGCAGATTTTACTATTGATGAAATTGCTTGTTCACCTTTTCAATTGCAGGTAAATAACACAAGCCTCACCCAAAACTCAACCCAATTTCAATGGAATTTTGGAGATGGAACTTTTTCAAACGATACCCTTCCTACAAAAACATTTACCGCACCCGGCAGGTATGAAGTAACGCTATCGCTTTCTGATACTAACTCATGTAACCTATCGGATTCAATAAGAAGAGTTATTGTTATACAAGAAGATACTACAACGCTTCTACCAAATGAGTTGGTTTGTAGCGGAGTTCCATTTAACAGCGGTCTCCAAAATGAGGCTCGCTATAGTTACAAGTGGGTTCAAACAGAAAATGTGGCAGATTCGAACCTAGCAAATACCCAAATTACCACAGACTCTTTAATAACTATGATTTTATTGCGAGATGATGGAGTTTGCGTAGATTCTATTTTATTGCCTGTAACTCTAGATTCTGTGCTATTTTCAACAATTGAGGATTCAACCCTTTGCGAAGCAGATACCATTCAATTGAGTGCAGCTCCTATTACCCCAATTCAATTTTATTTATGGTCTAGCCAAAGTAACTTTTCTGATACTTTAAATTTCTTCATCAATGCAGATTATCAAGTAATTCCTTCAGGCGCCATCAACAAATACTATATAAGGGCTATAAACCCAAACGATTGTATTGCTGAAGACAGTGTTACCATACAACTAAGCCAATTCTCATTAAAAGCCTCAGATAACCAAAACCTTTGTTTAGGAGATTCTATTTGGCTGAATGCCTTCTCAGTAAATCCACTTGATGCCTTGAGTTTTAGTTGGGAACCAACAGGTTTTATTCTTTCCAATGCAGATTCAAGTTCTGTGTTGGTTGCACCGCCAATTTCAAGAAATTATTTTGTTACCTCTACCAACAAAGCCAATTGCCAAGGATTAGAAAATGTATTGGTAAATGTTTCGACTTTTAATAGAGATAGCACCTTGCTTTTGGCTTCTTCAGATACAGTTTTTCTTGGAAAATCTGCTACGCTAGAAGCTTTTCCATCAGGATTTAATTACCAATGGCAAAATACAACAGAGGTAGGCCAAAGCGTAACAGTAAGTCCTACAGCTACTACCACTTACACTGTTGAAGTTTACGACCCTTCAAATACCAATTGTAAAGCTACAGCCACAAAAACCTTGTTCGTAAAAGAAATTATTTGTGATGAACCAGAATTGTTTATTCCTACCGGATTTACGCCTAACGGAGATAACTTAAATGATGAGTTTACCATTTTTGGGAAGAACATTCTCGAGTTTTCATTACCCATTTACAACCGATGGGGCGAGTTGGTTATTTCCCTTAACAACAACCAACCCACTTGGGATGGAACCATAAATGGAGAAAACGCCCCTGAAGGTGTTTATTATTTCGATGCAGATGTTGAATGTATTGACAATCAAAGGTTTTACAAAAAAGGCGATATCACTTTGGTGCGATGAGAATTTTGGTTCTTTTCATATTATTTTTTGGAGTTCAACTTGCTTTTGGTCAAGACTTACACTTTACCCAATATGGCATTTTAAGAACATACTTTAATCCTGCCCAAACAGGTGATTTTGTTGAAGATTATCGGATATCGGGAATCCATCGAAATCAATGGAGAAATGTAAGTAAACCCTACTCTACTTTTGGGTTAGGTGGAGAAAAGTCGGGGTTTAAATTTTTGCCCGGTTTAGGTGTTGGCTTGCATGTATTTAACGATGTGGCAGGCACATCAAATTTTACTACCAATAGACTTGCCGCAGACCTAGCCTACCACATTCCCCTATTCGATTCCACACATCAACTTTCATTAGGGGTAACTCCTGAGTTTATTTTTCAATCGGTAGATTTAAACCGCCTCACCTTTGGCGATCAATATTTAGGAAATAACAACACCATAAACAACCCAACCGGCGAAGTTAGAGGAAACATCTCAGGAAGTAAGCCCAACTTTACCATTGGTGCAAATTACAAGGTATTTTTTAACAACAGGCAGGTGCTGCAAATTGGTGGAGTTTACGCAAACCTCTCAACTCCTGAAGTTATTGAAGGCAACCAAAGTAGCTTTCAATCGCGCTATTTGGCTGCTATTAGCTATCAATTTCCAATTGCAAGAAATTTATTGTTGGCCCCAAATGCCTACTATAACTTGCAAGGAAACTTCAAAGAGCTTTTTGGTGGACTAAATGCGGAGTGGATTTTAAAAAATGGCAGGTTTAATTATCAGAGTTTATTATTCGGCGTAATGCACCGTTGGCAAGATGCATGGGCTGCAAGTGTTGGGCTTAAATACCAAAATTGGCAATTTGGCTTTGCATACGATGTAAACACCTCTGCCTTTAATACCGCTACTGAATACCGCGGAGCCTATGAGCTAGGGTTTGTTTATGTATTCAATGTTTTTAATGAGTCTCACAGGAGATTTAAAACCTGCCCAACTTTTATTTAATGAAAAGAATTTTACTTTTTCTTTTTGTTTTAGGAGGCTTTTCTGTTTGGGCTCAAAAACCAAAACACTATGAGGCTTTAGCAAAATCGTCTGAGCAAATCAACGACTATACCGGAGCTGCTTATTATTACAAAAAAGCCTATGAGTTAGATTCTTCGAGGTTAGATATTTACCTGAATTGCGCACAAGCACTATACAAAGACAACAATTATAAAAAAGCAGAATTTGCCTTCGAGTACTACTATTATCACCCTTTACGAGAAGGAAGTACTGATGCACTTTTTTATTTAGCCCTCAACCAACAATATAACGGAAGGTATAAACAGGCTGCCAAAAACTTTAGAGATTTTCAAAAATTAGAGGGAAATGAACATCCGCTATTCGATGAGGCAAAGCAGCGAGAAAAAAGTTGTGGCTATGCAATGGTAAATGAAAAAGACCCAAAATACTTTGAAGTTTTTCATTTAGATAGGAGCATAAATACCATACATTCTGAGTTTGCTCCCTATTTAGAAGAAGATAGCAACATCACCTTTGCGGCGCTAAAATATGCCGAGTATGATTATGCCAATAGATTGCCTGAGAAAAGCGCTGATCAAGCTATAAAAATTTGGAAAGGAGTTATAAACCAACCTAACTCCACTACCCTAATAGATTCTTCAACCCAAGCCGAATATTCTCATATTGCTAATTTTTCAAAAGCATTTAACAATCTTGCATTAGCTACCATTTGTGAAACTTCAAATAATTGTGGTATTTATTGGCTTAGTTATAATAAAGATTCAATTTTTAATGTAAAAAAGTTGAATAATTCCATTAATGCTCCACAAGCTCTAAACACCCACCCAAGAATTTGCATAATTGAAAAAGATACATTTCTACTGTTTTCATCTAACAGAAATGGCGGCTTCGGAGGCTTCGATATTTATTTCAGCAGTTTTAAAAATGGTGATTTTACCGAACCTCAAAATATTGGTCAAAGGGTTAATTCTCAGGGAAATGAAATAACCCCGTTTTTTCATAATGATAGTAGTTACTTATATTTTTCGTCAGATTGGCATGAGGGCTATGGAGGATACGATGTTTTTAGGGTTAAAGGAGATTTTGAAAGCCATAGCTTTCCTGAAAATACCGGTTCTTTAATCAATTCATCCACCAATGATCTTTACTTTAATTATAGTGAAGGCAAACAATATGGAACTTTTGTAAGCAATAGAAAAGGAAGTATAAGCTTACGAGGTGAAACCTGCTGCAACGACATTTATTTCTTCAAACATAAAATAGAAAAAGAAAGAAAAGATACTGTGGTAGCAGAATTACCAGATGAACCTGATAATGCAACCGCTGCTGTAGTAAGTAATGAAATACCTGCAGAAATTTCTACCGCTTTTACAGTTTATTTTCCCAATGACCAACCAAAACCGAGAGGCATTGCTACTTCATCGGCATTGGCTTATCAAGAAATATTTGAGATGTATGAAAATCAAAAGCAAGCATATAAAGGGGTAGATTCTACAGATTATTTCTTTGATATTTTGTTTTCCGGGTCTTATAAAAAGCTTCAAAAAATGAAGCAAACGTTGAAAAATTATACTTCGCAAGACACCATTTACCTCAACCTAAAAGGGTTTGCTAGTCCGTTAGCAAGTTCTACCTACAATAAAAATCTTGCAGCCAGAAGAATAGACGCTATTATCCAGTTTCTAGAAATACCTGAAACTTTAAATCTTGTATTGAATATTCAACCGATTGGAGAAAGAAGCGGATTGGCTAGTTTCCTTTCTAATTTAAACAACAATAAATCAGTTTACTCCCTTCCCGCAATGAAAGAAAGAAAAGTGGAAATAAGCCTCACTAACAAAAGAGTTACGGATTGATATAACTCTATCCCCTAAAACCCAATCAATTTAATAGACATCGTGCTTTGACGAAAGAAAAAGGAGAAAAGACTATGGACTTTTGACTATAGACTAAAGCCAGAAGCCAACAGCTAAATGCCAACTGCCAATAGCCAACAGCCAGAAACCAACAGCCAATCCACTCGCCGTAGCTTTACCGAAGGTGGAAACCGAAAACTAAATCCTGTTAAAATTATTATTTCATGTTTTGCCTACTTCTCAATACACTCTACTTCATCGAGCACTCGAAGATGTAGATGTTAACTAATTCGTGGACAGTTTTCTGCAAATTTAACAGGAGTAAGACCATTTAAACTTGAATGAGGTCTTT
>JAAZVO010000104.1 GCA_018623405.1 Crocinitomicaceae bacterium | reverse complement strand
TCTACTTGGATTTTTCTAAAGGTTACCTTCTCCCCTCTTTCACACTCCCAATAATCTCCTTCTTTATCATAAGTAAAGCCTTTAGGGCCACCCTTACAGATGCCATGCAGCGGTATGTAACTCTCTACTCCTACTTGCTCGCAACAAGTTACTTCTCGCTCGCGGATTTTTGCAACTAATTATAAAAGAGGGGTAAATTAAAAAAAACGTAAAATAATAAGCGCGAAATAAAATTTGTACACCTTCAATGGACATAAACTCGAATTTCAAAGCCTTGAAATTTTTCGTTTTCGGGCCATATTTCGGTTTCTAAGTAAGGATTTTATTCTATTGCTTTTTGCCGATATGCATTCACAAAAAGCATGTTGCCAACCTCCGGATATTTATCGAAATAACTTGCGCCTTCATCTTTAAGGTGAATACTATTGAAACCAATTATGGTTAAATCTGCATCTGTTGATCTTTTTGCTATTGTATCACCATATGAAACTCCACTTTTGATTGGAATCAACTCAATATTTTTTGTGGAAATTGGCAATCTACCTGAAGATACTAACTGAATAAGACTCTCTTTTTCTTCTTCCATTTTGCCTTCTTCATATAACGAGAAAATTTTGATTACTCCCTTTCTCCAATCGGGGTGACCTAAAATAATGTAAGCAAGTAAAATCATCAAGTTGGAGTTTAGGTAATCTTCAGGAGATATCCAAACATGAATCTCTCTTTGATAACCAAAGCCCTTCAAAGTGCTTCTTAATACACAAACATCGAATTGTGTGGCCTGCAACATCTCAAAATTGCTCACCATATCTTCTAGGCCTTGCCTATCGCTTGGTGTAAATTCAAATAAAATTAAATTATTTCCCTTTCCTGAAACGCCTGATAATTGAATGGATTGAGCTATTGCAGAGGTGTAAGATGGACTAATAATGGTATCTAAAACCACCTTGCTTTTTGTTTTTTCTACCAATTGCACCAAACGCTCTTTTACTTCTTGCGATTCTTTATAGGTTTTATCTGATAAAAATCCTTCAATAAAATGAATATACGTACCAAATCCATAGCTGTGAGACATCCACCTTATCATATCAAGTCCTGAACGCCTATTAAAGGTATTAGGCGAAATAGAAATAATAAAAGGTCTCCACGATTCTTTAGTATCTTGCCTATCGCGCTTTTGAAGAAATACCTGAAGCTCGCGCGTAATCTGGAAAATAACACCCTTTCCGAGGTTAATTATAGATTTACTTTCAGCATGGGCATTTTTTACCCATAAATAAATTCCAATCATTATCGCCATAGATAAAAAGGCATAAAGGGTATTCATTTTAAACATTAAATAGAAACACAACAAGGCACCTAATAATGAAAAGTACCACTTCGATCTAAACGTTGGACGATAAGAGGGATCTGATGAAAAATGCTCTAAAAAACTAATAGAACAAATAGCCCCATAGGTTACCATAAAAAACATTGAAATAATTTGAGCTACAAAATCTATATCACCAATTGCAATAAAGAAGAAACCGATAGCACAAGTAATAATAGATGAATTTACAGGCTCATTTGTAGGTGGTTTTCCTTTTGCAAACCACTTATCTACAGATGAATTAAATATTTTATCGGCACCTAATGCCTGCAAGGTTCTTGGGGCAATCATAACAGAACCTAAGGCAGAAGAGACCGCTGCACATCCTAAACCTATTGGAATAATTGGAGGCCAAATTGCAATTTTCTCCATTACAAGTTCATCTATATTGGCCAAATCTGTTGGACTTGCAGAAAGGAAAAGCTTAAACGATACAGCAATGTAAACCACAATACCAATTACAGTTGCCCAAATGGTACCTTTTGGAATGGCTTTTTGAGGATCTTTTAAATCTCCTGATAATCCTAACCCTGCTGCTATACCTGTAAAAGCAGGAAAAATTATTGTAAATACATAAAAGAAAGGATCTGAATTTGGAATGGTTTCGAAGACATCTCCTGAGCTGTAAGATGTTGGACTTCCGAAAAGAAACATGCCAATGGAAGCTACCAAAACGGCAACAACTAGATAAAGAGCTTTTACCCCAATGTTTGCTCCTTTGGTAAGCATCAATAAAGAAAGCAGCACCATGAATATTAGGCCTATTACCCGTTCGTTTAAGTAGATTCCGTACTGTTGGTAAATAATATCAGCAACAGGATTAAATGAAATAGCAAACGCAATTACATAAAAAGCAACACTTACCGCCTGAGAAAGAAATAAAGCAATACCTATTGATGCACCCACATCTAACCCAAAAGACCTTGAAATCATGTAGTAAGCACCACCGCCTTCTACTTTTTTGTTGGTGGCAACCTCTGCCATGGCAAGAGCAGTAGGAATAGTTACCATGTGCCCAATAACAATAATAGCTAAAGTGCCAAACAGGCCAACATGAGCTACAGCATATCCAAATCTTAAAAATAAAATGGCGCCTAAAATGGTGCTAATAGCTGTCATAAAAACAGCCGTTGTTCCTAATTTTCCTCCTGAAGATGAGTTCTCAGACATGAATACAATAATAAGATTTGATTTAAAATGAAAATCTAGTTTCTGTTTTTAAGATTTTCAATTGTTTTTGATGGTATTTTTTGGATTTCAAGAAAGATTAATCCATCCAGAGCATTTTTAAATTTTGGATCGACATTAAACCCAATAATTTTTGCCTTTTGTTTTATATATTTTTTTAATAACACAGGCAAGGTATAATGGCTTGGCTCTATTTCCTCAATAAACCGCTCAAATAACTTAATATCCTTTTTCGATTTGGAAAGCAAAACCTCCTTCTCGTCATTGCTAAGCTTTGTTTTAAACGGATGGCGAGCTTTAATAAATGAAGCTAAATATTCATCAAAATAATTTTGTCTAATAAACTCTATCATTAATGCTTTACTAAGCTTTGAATAATGGTTAGAAATACTTACGGGACCGATAAGGTAGCGGTATTCAGGATTATTTAATACAAAAAATAAAATTCCTTTCCACAGTAAGAAAAGAGGCATTGGCTTTTTTTGCTCTTCCTCGATTATGTAAGAACGGCCCAACTCAATACTTTGCGCTAAATAGCTTGTAAACGAATTTTTTAGCTTAAATAAGCTATGAAGGTAAAACCCTTTTTTTCCATACTTTCCAATGATGTCATTTCCCTTGCCAATTCGGTATCCGCCAACTATTCTTTGTTTTTGACTATTCCATAGTATTAGTTGATGATAATACAAGTCATATTCGTCGAGATCTATGCGGTTTCCTGTACCTTCATCTATTTTTCTGAAGGTTAATTCTCTCAACCTTCCTATTTCTTTTAAAGCGTTCGGAATTTCTGTTGAGTATGCAAGGTAAACTTCGTAATCGCCTTGTGCTAAAAGCATACGCTCTTTAGAGAGACTTTTTATTTCTTGTTGAATTAAATCGTTCGAAATTGGGTCTGCAATAGGTTTCATCTTGTTTTGAAGACGTAAAAATTCAAATCGCTTTAATGACAAATTAAAAATTGTGCTCACCTCGAGAGCAGAACCCAATGCATAAGTTTTGGCCCTTAAAAACCTACCCATTTGGTTTGCATCTTCAAAACCATTGATTTCATTTGGTAGTATGGGTTTTCCTATTCTAATTGTGATTTTTTGCTGCTTTTTATTGAAAATTTCTGATGGCAACTTGGCTGTTCTTAGCCGTGGGTGAATTAAACCTAAAAGGTGAAAAAACCTTGAATTAGAACCTTTAAAGTAAATTGGCACAACGGGTACGTTTGCCTTATAGATTAGCTTTAAAGCGCCTTTCTGCCATTCACGGTCTACAATTTTTCTCGAATTGGTTTGAAACGATGAAACTTCACCTGCAGGAAAAAGGGAAAGTACCCCTTTATTTTTTAAGTGTTCAAGTGCTTGTTTTATTCCCGATAAGCTAGATGCAAGTTGCTTATTATCATCAAATGGATTTACACTTAAAAAGTAGCTTTTCAAGGGAATAACTCGTTCCAATAAAAAATTTGTAAGTAATTTAAAATTGGGAAATTTTTTTCCTAATAAACTAATTAATAATAAACCTTCAATACCTCCATAAGGATGATTGGAAACTGTAATAAAGGGTCCTTCTTTTGGAAGTCTTTCGATTTCATTTTGAGGAATTTCAAATTTAATTCCTAATCCATCCAACACGCTAACGGTAAATTCAAGGGGTGAGTTTTTATTTCCTTTTTCGTAAATATCATTGAGTTTTTCTAAAGAAAAAACTTTCATAATAAATGGAAAAAGTCGTTTAGCTATTTCAGGTTTTACCTTAATTACTTTAGCCAAATCCCCCTCATCAATAAGCTTCTGCATCGCATCCAAAATTCGATACAAATAGGCATCATTAACCTAAAACTAAATAAATTTAAACTTGCCTTAACCCTTTATATATATTAAATTAAAAATCAAGAATAAAAGGCCCCCTTTCTGCCGTAGCATAAATGGTGTTTTTTTCAAGCACAATTTTATTTCCAATCCTAATGAATTGAAAAGGAGGTAGTGCTTCCTCGTTCACTAAAATAGAATCGCTAATTTCTAGTGAAAGTTGGTTTAATGAGGATGCAAAATCAATCATACCTTGGGGAAAAAGCAACTTATTATTAAAAAAAGAAAAATGCCTGTTTAGGGAATCTTTTTGTATTACATCAGTTGAATCTACAAACCCTTTATTCATATAAGCTGCAAGCTCAAAAGACTCAAAAAACTCATCTCTTTTCCCTTTAACAAAAACATATTTTTCTTTTCCGTTTTGATAGGCTACATACTTTGTTTTGGGATGATGAAAAACTACTATTTGCCTAGTATTTATTACCTTCCACTCAAAGTAAAACGAAAGACTTGCTATAATTAATAACGACGCAAAAAATGGAGTTAACCATTGCTTTTGATAAGTAATTAGAAACCCAATAAAACAAATCATGCTTGAGTAAAAGAATAAAAGGTGCCAATTTTCAATTACCAATCCCGAAAAGTAAGAGTACGGTAAATTTGATATAAAACTTACAATGGCATTTTGTATTGCAATAGAATGGTTTACTAACCAACCTAAAAAAACGAGTATTTCAGATACAAAAGCAAAAATGGAGGTTAACAACCCGATGCAAAGATTAATGGTAGCCATAGGTATTACCAATAAATTCGCCAATACAAAATAGGTAGGCATCTGATTGAAATAAAAAATTGAAAGCGGTAACACTGCTAATTGAGCTGCAATGCTTACGCAGGTTATTCCCCAAGCCCAATTTATTATTCCATTTTTAAAATGGAAAAGATTGTACAACGGAACATACATTACCACAATTCCAATAACGGCCAAATAAGAAAGTTGAAAACCAACGGAAGCTAATAACTCAGGCTGACTCAGCGTTAATAAGAGTGCTGATATTGCCAAAGTATTGAATATGTATGAGTTGCGATTTAAATTATCTCCAATTATTAAGAACATAAACATAGTGGCCGCCCTCATAATACTTGGGCTTAAACCTGCAATGGCAGCATAAAACCAAATAATTAAAATTTGGATAATTGCACCAACCCAAACAAACCTCCTTCTCGTTTTTAGAGGCTTAAACAGCAAACTCAACACAAAATACAGAATACCCACATGCAATCCTGAAACGGCCAATACATGCATTGTACCTGCATTAGCATAAGCTCCGGAGATTTCATCATCTAAAGATGCCTTTTGGCCTAATACCAAAGCACCGAAAACACCAAAATTTTCTTTGTTTGTAAAATGTGGTTTTACATTAACTAAAATTTTATTGCGCAGTTGCTTTATGGATGCCAAAAGATCAAATGTTCCTGTGTAAACCTCTAATACATCATTTGAAGAAATAAAAACTTGAAAATCAATATTTTTTCTTGCTAAAAATTGAGGGTAATCGAATCCCCAAGGGTGAACTTTAGGAGGAATTTTAGAAGGTACTTTGGATATTATTATTCTATCTCCTGTTTGAAGTTTCTTTAAAGTATCCCCATTTAATTTTAAGTTTACCATACAGCCTCCCACGGTAGAATGAATAACATCTAACTCATCAGCAAATCCCACGATTTCAGCTTCGAACCTCACTTTAGTTTGATTGGTATCAGCAGGAATGTAATTGGTTATTTTAAGCTCAACAAAGCCCTTGGCAACTTCAGGATTAAAGTAATTTTCCTGATTGAAAAACCTAGTTTGATGCCATTGAAAAACGCCTAATCCAAAAAAGGAAAGGCTAAACAACAGTAGTGGAATTACTTTACCAATTTTTTGTTGGTTTCGGGCAGGCAATAAGGAATTTAACAGAAACAAAAAACCTGCACCCAATATTACCCACCACAGTTGTTTAAAGTAAAAATCAATACCAAAAAACAATCCCGGTACAATACCTAAGGAATACGGAATAAATATCCTTAATATGGGAGCTTTCCTTAAAAAATTCATATCCTTGAAGGAAAGCTAAAATAAAGGTTATACGCCTAACTGTTGTTTTAAATGCGAAATATGAAGATCAACGTTTTCTTCTTTTTCTGATTCGCAGTATATACGCACCAATGGCTCTGTACCTGAAAGTCTCGCCATAACCCACTCCCCTTCTGCCAACCTAAACTTAAAACCATCAAGAGTTTCAACCTTAACCACTTTATAGTTTCCTATTTGGGTAATACTATTTTCTTGAAGCTTGGCCAAAACTTTTTGTTTTTGGTTTTCTGTAATTTTTAAATCGAGCCTGTTGTAATAAAACTTGCCCAAGTAGGATTCTATTTCACCCAATAACTCATGTACAGATAAATTATTTTGAGCTAAAAATTCTAAGATCAATAGGTTATTATAAATTCCATCTCGCTCAGGGATATGGCCTTTAACAGATATGCCTCCACTCTCCTCTCCTCCCATTAAAATGTCTTTTTGCTGCATGAGGTTCGAAATATGTTTGAACCCAATTGGCACAACAGTTAATGGAATATTTTCTTTTTCACAAAACAATCTTATTTTATCTGTTGATGAAAAACCGGTAGCAACCTCACCGGAAAGTTTTTTGTATTTCACCAAAATCCATAGTAAGATTAACATAATGTGATGTGAGGTAATATAATTACACATCCCGTCCATCAGTCCTATTCTATCTGCATCGCCATCTACCAACATGGCTAAATCAAACTGATTTTGTTGTAGATACAGCTGAAAATCTTTAAGGTTTTTCATTATGGGTTCAGGAGAAATTCCCTCAAACAAAGGATTTTGATAAGATTTATATTCCTCCACATTGGACAATAATGATTTAAAAATTCCTTGCCCTGAGCCAAACATCGGGTTAAAAACCGCTTTTATTGGACTTGCAACTATGGCTTCTAGATTAAATTTTTTCTTTATTTGATTTAAGTATGGCGTGGCGATATCTGCAAATACTTCAGCGTTCAAGTCTTCTTGATCTACTGCCTCAAAATCTATAGAATCAGGAATAAGCTGTTCAACCTTTCTTATTTCCTCTTCTATTAATGGCCCACCAAACCTAGATTTAAGCTTATAACCATTGTATTCAGGTGGATTATGACTAGCGGTAATAACCACGCCTAAACCACAATTTAATTCTTGTGCAGCAAAAGAAACCATAGGTGTAGTAACAAATTGCTTTGAAACAACTACTTGTATGCCTTGGAGTTGTAGAGTTTTTGCGACATAGCTTGAAAACAAACCCCCATTAAATCTACAGTCGTATCCAATTACCACCTTTAAAGGTAATTTCTCGCATTTCAAATATTGGGCTACCCCTTCTGAGATTCTAATAACACTTTCTACAGTAAAATCTTTGGCAATTACTGCGCGCCAACCATCTGTTCCAAACTTAATTTTTGTGGTCATTTGTAGATTTTCCTTTCATTTAAAGCTTGTTGATATTTTCTTGCATTACTTAGGTGTTGCCTGAAATTTGTAGCAAAATTGTGGTATCCTGAAAAGTCTTCCTTCGCACAGAAGTACAAGTAACTATGACTTTCAGCATTTAAAACTGCATCAATGGAAGATAGCTCAGGAATTAATATTGGTCCGGGAGGTAAACCTGCATATTTATAGGTGTTGTATGGAGATTCAACTTGTTTATGAATATTCAGCACTCTTTTAATTGTAAAATCGTTTAAAGCAAATAGCAATGTTGGGTCTGCTTGCAACTTCATACTTTTTTTCAGGCGATTTAGATAAACTCCTGCCACCCTTGGTTTTTCATCGTTTTTGGCTGTTTCAGACTGAACTATACTTGCTAAGGTGCTCACCTCACTTTGGCTTAAACCTAATTTTTTAGCTTTTGCTTTTCGCTCCTCATTCCAAAAAGTTTTAATTTCTGATGCCATCCTAGCAATAAATCCTTCGGGTGAGGTGTTCCAATAAAATTCATATGTATTAGGCAAT
>JAAZVO010000003.1 GCA_018623405.1 Crocinitomicaceae bacterium | reverse complement strand
GTAATTTCACCTCTTAAAATACCATTTAACTCTGAAGTATTTACGTATTTATCTCTAGCTACGCGTTCTTCAATTCTTTCGATGATTTTTAACGTGGTTTCTACTCCAACATCCGATGTAACTAAAACCTCTTCAAGGTTATCTAATACCTCATCATCTACTTTTGATTTTCCTACAACCGCTCTAGAGATTTTTTGAAAAAAACCCTGTTTGGTTTTCTCAAGCCCTTGGTCAAGGTCTTGTTTCTTTTCTTTAGAGAAAAAACTAAATATTCCCATGGTCGAAAAATAAAAAAAGCTCCTTTCAAAACAAGAAAGAAGCTTTTAAAATATCATGTATCTAAAACAATTACTTCGCTAAAAAATCTTTTACCTTATCTTTTGGTAATATTTCTTCTTTAAAGGTATAGGCACCTGACTTTTTAGATTTTACCATTTTAATTACTTTGGTAAAGTCTTTTGCACCTAATTGACGAAGTCCTGCTACTGTCTTTTTAGCCATCTTAAAAAAGTTTATTTAATTTCTTTATGAACTGTATACTTCTTAAGAATAGGATTGTATTTTTTCAATTCCATTCTATCAGGAGAATTCTTTCTATTCTTTGTGGTAATATACCTAGAAGTGCCGGGCATTCCACTTTCTTTATGCTCGGTGCACTCTAAAATAACCTGTACCCTATTTCCTTTTTTTGCCATTTCCTAGGTTTTTATTGGATGTACCCTTTTTCTTTTGCTCTTTTAATAGCCTCGGTTACACCAATTTTATTGATGTTTCTAATACCTGCTGCTGAAACCTTTAAGGTAACCCATTTTTTCTCTTCCGGAAGATAGAATTTCTTCGTTTGAAGATTGATGTGAAACCTTCTTTTGGTTTTGTTATTTGCATGAGAAACATTGTTTCCCACCATTGACTGTTTTCCTGTTATTTGACAAATCCTTGACATGCCTCCAAATTTTGGGAGTGCAAATATAGAATTTAATAGCACACAAAAAAGCTAAATCTCAATTTCTTTCCTTAACATGTTTAAAGCTTGCAATGCAGTCTTACGTATATTGCGTTCTCTGTGGTTTCCAAACATAAATTTTTCTGAAAAAACTTTTGTTGGAGTTGCTATGGCAATCCAAACTGTGCCAACCGGTTTTTCCTCAGATCCTCCTGTTGGACCTGCAATACCCGAAGTAGCAATTGCATAGTCTGCTTTTAAGTTCTTTTTTACACCTAAAGCCATTTGCTCAACAACCTGTTTTGAGACTGCACCATGCACCTGCAATGCTACAGGAGAAACTTGTAACTGCTCCATTTTTACTTCATTAGCATAACTTAATACACTGCCTAAAAAATAGCTTGAGCTACCTCCTATTGATGTAATTAAATGGGCAATATATCCACCTGTACAGCTTTCTGCAGTAGCTAAAGTCTTTTTACACTCCGTAAGTTTTGAACCTATCACTTCTTCAAGCTTTTGCTTATCAAATCCCCAAATAAATTCGGGTATAATTGCTTTTAGTGCATCAACTTTTTCTTCTACCTTTTGCTTTAATTCTTCAAGCTGATTTCCTGTAGCAGTAATTCTTAGCCTAACCATTCCTGGTTGAGGCAAATAAGCCAATTTCATATTTTCTTCAGCTAAAGAATTTTCCCAATCGGCAATAATTTCCATTAAAGAAGATTCACCAATACCTTGTGTAAGTACGGTTTTATGAAAAATTTTTGGCGTATTAAAATGCTCGGCAATCATTGGAAAGAAGTTTTCTTCCATCAATGCTTTCATTTCATAAGGCACACCGGGTAATGAAATAAAAACAGCTTTATCTTTTTCGTACCACATTCCGGGTGCAGTGCCATTTTTGTTTTTAATAGCTATTCCACCTTTGGGCACTAAAGCCTGCCCCTCATTAGCTTTTGGCATTTCTACACCGCGTTGATTAAAATAACTCCTCACAAAATTGAGTATATCATTATCTAACTCTAGCGTAGTATTAAAAAATTCGGCAAAACATTGCTTGGTAATATCGTCTTTTGTTGGTCCTAAACCTCCGGTAACAATTACCAAATCTGCAATCTTACCCGCATCATCAAGCGCGTTTAAGATTTCTTCTCTTGAATCGGAAATGGAATAAATTCTATGTACTTTAATTCCAAGCTGTGTTAACTCTTCAGCTAACCAAGCTGAGTTAGTATCTACAACTTGTCCTATTAATATCTCATCGCCAATGGTAATGATTACTGCTTTCATAAGAGGCTAATTATTTACTTTTACAAATTAAGCTATTAATGCATGAGACCAAATTTTGTTGAAGTAAAAGAACCTATTGCCGAAAGTGAATTGATTTTAAATGATGACGGAAGTGTATATCATTTAAAGCTTAAAGGAGACCAAATTGCTGATAACGTAATTTTGGTTGGAGACCCTGATCGTGTAGAAGTAATTGGTGAATATTTAAGTGATATTGAAAATAAAAGCAACAACCGAGAATTTGTTTCTGTTACAGGAAAATACAACGGACAAAGAATAACTGTGCTTTCATCAGGAATAGGCACCGACAACATTGACATTGTAATTAATGAGTTAGATGCTGCAGTTAATTTCGATTTTAATACAAGGATGCCTAAAAGTGAGTTTAGAAAACTAAATTTAGTAAGAGTTGGCACTTCTGGCGCTTTGCAGCCTTATTTAAAAGTAGATAGTTTTTTGGTAAGCGATTACGGAATGGGGCTAGATGGCGTTATGCACTTTTACGATGTTGACTTTGAGGAAGATGAAGAAATATTAAATAGACAATTTAAGCACCATATGCGTTGGAATTACAACCATGCATCGCCCTATTTTGTAAAGGGTTCTGCTAATTTAAAAGCAAAAATTGGTGAAGGTTGGAATTCTGGAATAACTGCCACTGCCAATGGATTTTATGGTCCTCAAGGAAGGTCTTTGCGGCTAAAGCTACAAGACCCATTATTTAATAGCAAAATGGCAAGCTTTGATTATAACGGTCAAAAAATTACCAACTACGAAATGGAAACTTCTGCCCTATATAGTTTAGCAGCTACTTTAGGACACGAAGCCATTACTGTTTGCGCCATTATTGCTAACAGGTACAACAGAACCTACAGTAAAGACTATAAAGCCACAGTAAAAAGCTTAATAGAACAAGTTTTAGAGAGATTAACATCTTAATGAGGATAAATCAAAACTTACCGAAGTTTTTACAGGGTAAAATGCCAATACTTTTGGAGATACCCGATGAGAGAGAACACCGAAATAGATGCCCTTATTCAACTTTTAGATGATCCTGACCCTACAATTTATGGTCATGTAGAAGAAAAACTAAAGTCAATTGGGCAACCTGTAATTCCTGTATTAGAAAGTGCTTGGGAAACACAAACCCTTGGTGTTGAATTTCAATCGAGGGTAGAGAAAATCATCCATACCATACAATTTGAAGGATTAAAAGATGCTTTTGCGCATTGGAAAAACTCAAAAGATCAAAACCTTTTAGAGGCAATAATTTTAATTGCAAAATACCAATACCCTGAATTAGACGAAGAAAAAATCCATAAAGACCTAGAAAAAATTGAGCAGGATATTTGGATTGAGCTTAACAATAATTTAACCGCTTTAGAGCAAATTAGGGTAATAAACCATGTTTTATACGATTTGCATAACTTTTCAGGAAATACCTCTAATTACCACGATCCTAAAAACTCCTTCATAAATATTGTACTTGAAACCAAAAAAGGCAATCCAATATCGCTTTCAATTATCTACATGATTATTGCCCAAAGGTTAAAGCTTCCTGTTTTTGGAGTAAACCTTCCTAGGCACTTTGTTTTGGCCTATTGTGGAAACGATGAATTGCTAAACCATTTGGCTAACGGACATGATAAAGTGATGTTTTATATTAATCCATTTAGTCAAGGTGGAGTTTTTAGCAAAAAGGAAATTGACCAATTTATTGCTCAATTGAAAATTGAAAGCAATCCTGTATTTACTGATCCGTGTGATAACCTATCCATAGTGAGCAGGGTTTTAAATAATCTTCACTTTTCTTACACCAAGTTGGGCTATACTGATAAAGTAGCAGAAATAGAACAACTGCAAAAAGTAGTTGCTTAGGCTATTATTTTAAGCAGGGTTTTAATAATGATATTCAAGTCAGTAAAGAAGCTTTTTTCTTGAATATACTTTTGGTTTAATGCCAACTTTTCAGGCATAATTTCTTCAATGTAAGTTTTCTGGGGATTAGAAGATTTTTCGAGCACTTCATTTTCATTGATGTAAGCTAAAGATGCATAATCTGTTAATCCGGGTTTTACAGAAAGTACCTTTAGCTGCTCCTTGTTATAAAGCTTTACATATTCCTGAACTTCGGGCCTTGGCCCCACTACACTCATATCTCCAATTAAAATATTGATTAGCTGTGGAAGCTCATCTAACTTGTACTTTCTTAAATAATAACCCACCTTAGTTACTCTTGGGTCTCTTCTGCCAACAGTTATTTTTCCTTGCTTTTCGGCATTGGTTACCATTGTTCTAAACTTAAATAATCCGAATGGTTTTAAGTTTTTGCCTATTCTTTGTTGTTTGTAGAAAATGGGGAAACCTGAGTCAATAATTATCCAAATCGAAATAAATATCAGCAATGGAGCAAAAACAACTAAAACACCTGCAGCACTAACTATATCAAATAGTCTTTTCATGCATGAATAGCTAATACTTCTTCTACAGAAGAAATAACGGCATTTAAAACCGTATCTATTTGCTCATCGGTTAGGTCGTAAAAAACAGGCAGTGAAATTTCTTGCTCGTAATTTTTAAAGGCTTGAGGGTAATCCATCACGTTATACCCTTTATTTTTATAGTAAGTAAAATTGGGAACAGGTTGAAAATGCACGTTAACTGCAACTTGTTTTTCAGCGATTTTCTCCATGATTTTGTCTCGTAATTGTTCATTTGCCGGTTTTATTCTAAGCATATAAACATGGTAGCTCGAAACTTTTTCTTCAGTTTCATAAACCGGCACCTCAGCCCAATCATAGGCTGAAAGTTTTTCGCTGTACCTATCAAAAACATACCTGCGTTTCTTTAGGGTATCTCCATCATAACGCTCAAGCTCTACTAAACCAATTGCGGCTTGAATATCTGTCATATTACATTTAAATCCTGCTTCAACTATGTCGTATTTCCATCCTCCAACTTGCGTTTTTGCTAATGCATCTTTACTTTGACCATGTAAAGAGTAAAGATTTAGAAATTTATAGATTTCTTCATTACCAAAAGGTTCGGGGAGGTTAAGTGCCACTCCTCCACCTTCGGCAGTAATTAAATTTTTTACTGCATGAAAAGAAAATGAGGCAGCATCAGCTTGGGTACCTGTATAATTACCTTTATACTTTGCACCTATTGAATGAGCAGAATCTGCATTGATGAAAATTCGACCAAGCTTTTGTTGATTTTCATTTTCAGGGTTGAATAGTTTTTTTATTTCAGGTTCGTTAACAAGACGGATTAAATCATCATAGTTTATGGGCATTCCTCCTATATCAACCGGCATAATTACCTTGGTTCTATTGGTTATTGCTTTTTTAACCTCGCTAATATTAATGTTAAAATCATGATTAACATCTACAAAAACTACTTTTGCACCGCAGTGCTCCACCACATTGGCGGTAGCACAATAGGTGTAAGCAGGAACAATTACCTCATCTCCCTCTTTAACCCCAAACCAACGCAACATTAATTCAAGACCCGCAGTGGCAGAGTTTAAAGCAATTACTCTTGGAGCACCAATATACTCAGCTAATTTTTTTTCGAATAATTTGGTTTTTGGACCTGTTGTAATCCAACCTGAAAGCAGTGTTTCAGAAACTGCATCAACCGTTTTTTGGTCAACTCGAGGAGGTGAAAATGGAATCATATTCTGAATTATTTTGCGAAAGTATCAAACTAAAGAATGTAAAGAAAACGATGCCTGCTTGTGTTTCAAACATTGACTCTGTTAAAGCAAAAATGAAACAGATTAAGGCAAACCCTAGCAATAACTGATTTCTATTTTTTAATGATTGGTAAAACATTGAAATAAATATTCCTAGAATACTTATAAAACCTAACAATCCTAGCGCTGCAAAAGTTTGTAAAAATTGATTGTGGGCATTTAGATTTCTTTTTAAGGCACCTGTATATTCAAAGGTTTTATATCTATTTTGTGTTTCAATATCAATATCTCCTGTTCCTACGCCTGTTACCCAATGGTCTTCAATAATTGTAAAAACCGTTTTTAACGCAAAAAATCTTGCTTGGGTACTGCCCTCAGCAGTTGGTGATAGCTCGGTATTAAAAAATTGATCGTAAGCTAACCTAAACCTTGAGCCTGTTTTGGAATTTGCAAAAAAAACTCCCATAATTATAGTTAACCCAAGCAAAACCGTATGGTATTTTTTAAACCCTTCTCGCGCTGCTTGGCAAATAAAATAACCGAGCGTTAAAGCTAAGAAAGTGATAATTCCAATTTTTGAGGTGGTAAAAAACTGCCCAACAGTTATGACACCAAAAGCTAGAATATAAATAACATTATTGTTTTTAAACCACGATTTTTTTAAGGTTAATAAAGCCAAAAAAGCAACATTTACATAAACTGCATAATATCCAATATGAAAAGGTTTTGTGAAATTTTTACCATAAAAGGTATAAACATTTTCGCCACTATAGTATTGAAAAACAGACCTTAAGTAATGCCAAATTACCGACACCAAAACTGCAACAATAAAACTATTGACTATTAACTGTAATTGCTTTGCTGAAAACTTAGGAATGAAGAAAAATAAAAGTGGAAACAGTAAAAAAGAAAGCTTTATTTCTATATCAAACCATCCTCGACTAATATTTTCAGGTGAGGTATAAGTCATACCTAGAAGATTGACTAAAAAAAACATTAAAAGAAAAATTACCTGCTTTGAGAATTTGAGTTTTAGGCTGCGAATTCTAAAAAATAGGGTCAAAACCCAGAGTGCAATAACAATAGGAATAAGCAGCGGTAAATTAGGAATAATAGCAGAAAGTGCTAGAGCAAAATAGAAATCTAAGCTTTTGGTAATTTCTTTAAGCAAAACTTATCAAGTCTTTCAATATATTATCTCCTGCCATGCCTTTTCCATAAAGGTCAATATCAAAATTAGGTTGCGCCGAATTTATGTTGTTGGCGGCTTCTAAAATATTGTTGGTGTTTGCTCCGGTTAATGTATTAAAGCCATGCTCAATTAGCTCTACCCATTCGGTTTGGTCTCGCATAGTAATACATGATTTTTTGAAAAAGAAGGCTTCTTTTTGCAATCCACCGCTATCTGTCATTACAAATTGTGCATGCTTCAATATTTCAATCATATCAAAATAACCAACCGGGTCTATTGGTAAAAAATTAAGAACCAAATTATGCTGCTCAATGATTTTTTTAGTTCTTGGATGTAACGGCAGAACAATTTGATAAGTTGTAGAAAGCTGATTCAAAGCTTCAATTATACTTGATAGCCTTTGTAAGTCATCAGTATTTTCTGCCCTATGCAAGGTTACCAATACATATTTTTCTGATTTATATTGATGTGCTACTTCTGCCTTTTGTTCTGAATACTTTGCATAAAAGTAAGCCGCATCTTGCATTACATCGCCTGATTTTAAAATCCTACAGTCAATGTTTTGGTAACCTTCATTATTAAGGTTGTTTATTGCGATTTGGGTTGGGCAATACAATACATTCGAAATACGATCAGTTAGAATTCTATTAACCTCTTCAGGCATTTTCATGTTAAAACTTCTAAGCCCTGCCTCTACATGTCCAACATTAATATGAAGTTTTTTAGCAGCCAAAGCCCCTGCTATAGTTGAGTTGGTATCTCCATAAACTAAAACAATATCGGGGTTTTCTTTTTGCATGAGCTCCTCCAAACCTTCTAGCATACGTCCGGTCATGGCTCCGTGCCCTAAAGAATTTATTTCTAGGTTGTATTTAGGTTTAGGTATTTCCATTTCGGTAAAAAAAATGTTGCTCATTTTTTCATCGAAATGTTGACCGGTGTGTACCAATACTTCCTCAACACCATTAGCTTCTTTTATCTTCCTGCTTACTACTGCTGCCTTAACAAATTGAGGCCTAGCTCCTACTACTGTGAATACTTTCATTATCTTGAAATTTCTTCGCTTTTTATACCGGGGTTTTTATTCAGCAAATAAAAGTCTAATATTCCTTTTAAATAACCTAAACCATAATTATAGTGTAAGATCCAAAACACCTTAATAATTGAGAATTGTTCGTTAAGTTTTTTCGATAGCTTGCCAGAAAAATAAAAGGCTGCCATTAAATACAATAATAAACCTGAAAGGTAAATCTCGCCAAATGGGATAAACAAAACAATAGGCAACACCCCTAATAAATAGGCTACAAAAAATGCAGGAATTAGCTGTCTTACAGTAGTAATTGTTTGATGCTTTTTGTTTACAAACACTTTCCAATATCCATATTGAAAGTACTGCCTTCTTAATTTTGGAAAAGAAGACCTTACAAAGTATTTAGCTTTGATTCTTTTAGAAAGAAAAATTTTTCTTCCGCTTTTAGTTATCCTAAAATTTAGTTCGTCATCTTGATTTCGGGTGAGTTCTTCATCAAAGTACCCAATATCTTCAAAAACTTCCGCCCGGTACACGCCAAAAGCTACAGTATCTACTTCACCTTCAAATTCTCCTGTTCTAAAATGTGCGTTACCAACACCAAAGGGGGAAGACATTGCCAAACCTATGGTTTTGGAAGCCTCATTTTCGAATATATTTTCCAAAACCCCTCCAACGCAGGCTATGTTTTTATTGTTGTCCAAAAATTCAATAGAATTCTTACAAAAGTCTGTATCTGCAGTAGCATGAGCACCAAAAATAGCTTTGTACTTGCCTTTGGCTGCCTTTAACCCAAGGTTGAGAGCATATGGTGTTTTTCTTTTTTGGTTTTCAATTAAATTGCAATTAAATCCCTCTTTTTTCTCATATTGATGTATTATTTCAATTGTGCCATCGTTACTCAGCCCATCACACACCAATACCTCAAAAAGGTCTCTATCTAAAGACTGATCGTAAAAGCTTTGCAGGCATTTACCTATATAATCTTTTTCGTTGTATGAAGGAATTACAATTGAAAGTATGATATCAGACAAGAAGTAGAAAATTTAAAGTTGCCAAATTTCAACAATAATAACATTTGGTGAATGAGTAAGTATTGAATGTTAATATTTTATGTTTGCTAAAATTTTAAAGGTGAGTCAAGAAAAAGAAATACCATTACACGAAATATTTTTAGGAATCTACAAGTTTTTTGTTCGATTCTTTCTACTTATTAGTGTATTTACAGTAATAGGATTTGCAGTTGGAGTTTATTTTCACTTTAATTCTAAAAAAGTTTACTCGGGTGAGGTAATTGCTTATTCTCCGGTAATATCTAATCAGCGGTTAGTTGATTTGTTAAATACTCTTGAGAACATTAGAAAAAGTGGCGATAAAACACTTTTAGCTCAAACCCTTGACATTAGCACCGAGCAGGCATCAACAATAAAAGAATTAAACGCCTCAGTAATAAGAGATTTTGAGTATTTGTATGATAGGGATGAAAACCCAAGGTATGAAAGCAATTGTATTTCGTTAAAAATAAAATCAGAAGACCATACCTTATTTCCGGTATTAAACGAAAAAGTAGAAAAGTATATTTCTAGTAATGAATATCTTCAGGAGAGGGTTTTATTAAGAAAATCTTCAATAGCCAATACCATTGAAAAGTTTGAGGAAGAAATTACTGAGATTGACAGTTTACAAAAGCTAAAGCTAGAACGCATGAAATCTAGCAGCATAAATGATTTCTTTGAATTATCTCTTTCAAATTCAGAAACTCAATCGCTAATATTAAAAAGACAATACGAAAACAGTAAGGAAGATTTAGCCTTTGTAAAACCTTTTGTTTTTATTCAAAAAATGAGGGCAATTCCGTATTCAGATGCCATTATTTACAAGCCTTTGGCAATTTTTGGATTCCTATTTTTCTTATTTGGAATTATAGTAGGTTTAGTACTACACTTTAACAAATTGCTAAGAAGTTTCCAAAGGGAGTAACTTTTGCCAGTTTATTTGAGGGTCTCTTTCATACTCGAATGTATCTGTTGGCCCTTTAGGACGCAAAAGCAAATAGAAAAAGGCCATATCCATAAGAGATATTCCCCAAAATATACCATATTGAGTAAGTGAGTAAACTATCAATATTAATACAGGAATCAGGTTTTCATTTCTTAAATTTCTAAAGATTAGCAACAGATACAAACAGAAAATTAAAAAACCATTTGTTGCTAAAACTTGAATAAAACTGTTGTGGGCATGTAATCCTTTTGGGTTGTAAACTTTAAAGCCACCATTCCCAAAAAAGAAATGGGTTTTAATAAAATCAAGAAAATACAACCAAATCTGATCTCTACCTGATATATCAAGGCCATCTCTATTTCTAGTAAATTGTGTTATCAACTCTCCTGAAAATCGCCAGAAAAGAAGAAACATAAAAATGCCACCTATAAAAACCACAAGGGCATTTAAATAGAATCTAGTTGGCTTAAACTTGGTTTTTAAGTTTGCTTGCAGGTATTTAAATCCATAGTAAAGCACCACAACAATTAAAACAGTTCTGTTGAATGTTACAAAAAGACCTAACCAAAAAAGTACAGTTAATACTTGCTTTACCAACGACTTTTTCAAAACATAATCTGAAAGTACCAAAGCCAATAAAATTTTATTGGCAAAAGTACTTGAGCTAGTACTTAGGCCATACACACGCCTGTAATAAAGTAAGTTAGGGTCGTAAACTTCAGGAAATTTTAGAAATTCAGGAAAAAAACTAGGCTGCCCAATAATAAATTGAAAAACACCTATTATGCACTCTAGTGCAACAAAATAAAGTAACCACTTCCATTGAGTAGGCTTTACAACTTTAGCTATGTAGTAAGTAAATGGAATTAATATGAAATAGGGAAAAAAGTCGCCAAAACTTGAAACCTTATTCAGGTTATTCATCATATTAACCAGACTTGCTATAACAATAGTAAAAACAATAAAATTGTTGGTGTTTACCTTGAAAGTAGGTTTCTTAATAAAGTTGTGAAGACTAGAAAAAGTGTATTTAGGATTTTGAATTACCAAGATAACAAACCCCAACAGAATAATAGCATGGGGAACATATACTAAGCTTGATAAATAAATAAAAAAACCAAACATCAAATAAATTTAAACCAAGGCATTGGGTATTTTCTATTACTCACAACCCAAATTACTACAAACTGAACAAAAAAAGCCAATGCGGTAGCATAGGCTGCACCAATTGAACCATATTGCATAATTAGTACATAGTTTAAAGCAACATTAATAATCGCGGTAAACAAGGTGCTCATTCCAATCAAACCGGTATTCTCACTATAAAAAAGAAAAGACACCACCATTTTATACATTCCGTTTATTGCAAATCCTAAACCTATCCAAAATACAAATACTGAAGCATCTTTAAACTCTTCCCCTATAAGGTATGCAAAAATTAAAGGTGTTAGCAATACAAGCATTATTAAAAATGACAAAAGCCCAAAATAATAAGCATAAATAAACCTTACTATTTTCTTTTTCAATAATTCAGTTGGAGCTTTTAATTTTCCAAATAACCATGGAATCCAAGCCTGATTGAAAGAATTTTGAAACAGCCCAATAATTAAACCTACTTGGTAACCTACAGAGTAAATTCCCATTTCTTCTAGATTTACCATATTGGTTATAAATAACCTGTCTGAGTAGGTAATTAATGTAGCTCCAATAATATGTGGAATTAATGGACCACCAAATTTTAAGGCATCAACAATTTTATCCTTACTTAAACTAAAATTAAATGCTCTACTCTTTAAAATCAGTAAAAACACAATAATAGAAGTGGCAATTGTTCCTAAAATTTGAGCGGAAACCCTACCCTCCCAACTGTAATCTAAAACAGATATTAAAGCAAAAGTGGCTCCTATTTCAATAATGGTTTTCCCCACCCTTAGCACACCAAATTCAATTGGCTTGTCTTTTAGCCTCAAAAGAGAAAAGTAGATTTCTAAAAACTTTGTACCGAATGACTGAAGAATTACAGCATAAATCCAAATTTTTGGAAATTGTGAAATCTCCCCTATCATTCCACCAAATAATGCTACTACCAATAATATTGGACCAAGACTAATGAGCTGAAGCAAAAACACATTGTAGTTGTACTGCTTCAACTCATCTTTACCGAGTGTAAAAAATCGTTTGCTTATGGCACTTTCTCCTGAAAACCCAACAAAGGGCATAAACAAGTTAAACAACACCAAAAACATCGCTACTAAACCATAATCATCAGGAGTAAGTGTATTGGTTAAGTAAGGTAATAGCAAAAATGGAATACCTGCATTAAGTAAATTGGCAAACGTGTAAATTCCGGTTGATCTTACTAATGAACTTTTAAGCAGCTGTTTCACCTAAAACTTTGTTTATGGCTATTTCTAAATTTTCTTGATATCCCACTTTAAATAAGTGGTTTGTGGTACTTGAAACACTTGTCGGATTGTGCTTCTCCCACTCTTTTATAGCATCTTCGAAAAAGTCGATATTTTCAATGATTTTTAAATAGGGCAAACTTTGAGCTATTTCTAGAAAATGTTTTTCTGCGTGCCCATCAAAATTGAGTAAAATGGTAGGAGTACCTAAAGCAATAGCTTCAGTTGCACAAGTAGAGAATAAACTTAAATGAATGTTAGAATACAATAGTGTTTCATAAGTATTAAAAGCCTTTAAATGCTCTATATTTTTAGATAATCCTCTTTGATAATATTCCTCAATCGTTACTTTTCTAGGTAAGAAAAGTACTTTGTTTTCCTTTTTTGTTGCTAATTTATTTAGCGCTTCTATTACCTCGTTTATAGCCATATCTTGTGCGGAAAAACAATACAACCGTTTTCCCTTAAACATTTCCTGAATTGGGTTCTTGCTATCTCCTATTTTACTTTGTAGGTAACCTAAATAAAATGAGCCTATTGGTAAAACTTTATCTGAGGTTAAATAATTGTTTTTAGACAAGATATCTTTTTCAACCTCACCAAAGCTGAGTAAATAATCAGGATAAAAATTTATGTTTTTGTGTTTCCCGATATGATAAGCATTGTGCTTTTCTGAAATTAGCCCATGTTGAAATTCAACCACTTTAATTTCCAACTCTTTTGCTGCCAAAATTCTTGGCATATTAGTGTATTGAGTGGTAAGAAAAATAGCTTTTGGTTTGTAAGTCTTAAAAAAGAAACGCGAAACCAAATACTGAGCCTTAAAACGCTTTAATAAATTCTGATAATCTAATCTGCAATTTAAAGAGTTTAAAAGTTCTATTAATAATTCCTCGTGCTCTACCCTAACAGATTGAATTTTGCTCAAAAAAAGCTCAATTCCATACCACCAAAGTTTAGAATAAAAATATTTTGAAGCCATCATAGCCTTTGGCTTGTGACCGGTAACAGGTAGCTCAATAAACAAGGCTTTATTTTGTAGTTGATTTGAGAGATCTTGCCTATCGTGCCATTTTGCATCTATTAGTTTTCGTTGGTCTGAAGAAGAAAAAACTATAAACTCTTTTTTACCTAGGCTAGGCAAAGTCCAAAACAAATCTTTAAGAAACGAAATTGAAGGTTTATGTAGGTTGTCGCTAGTTTTTCTATTGAGCGCATCAAAGGCATAAATTCTTAAATATGCCCAAATGGGTTCGCCCAAAAATTTAATTTTTGCTGTTTCGAACCTATCTTCAATATCTTTAAACTCAGAAAAATTCAAGAGTTACAAATTGTTTTCTTTTGCAAAGAATGCATTTTTAACCAAACTAAAACCATTTTTAAATGAGTAGTTCTCTAGAAGATGTAATTGTAATTATTCCTGCAAGGGCAGGATCAAAAGGAATTCCGGGAAAAAACATCAGAAAACTTAATGGAAAACCGCTATTGAGTTATTCTGTAGAAGCTGCCCAAAAAGTTTTTAGAAACAACCAAATTTTGCTTTCTACCGATTCGGCAGAGATGCTTGAAATAGGAAACAGCTATGGCATTATTGCAGACCAATTAAGGCCAAAAGCCTTGGCCGGAGATAAAACCCCAATGCGCGATGTGTTGCTACATGAGATTAAAAGGCAAGAAAAGTCTTTCTTGTCTAGGTTGTTGTTGCTTCAACCCACTTGCCCGTTTAGAGATAAAACCGACTTAGAAAACTTAATTGGATTGTGGGATGAAAATATTGATATGGTTGTTTCCGTTTACGATAGCGACTCAAACCCATATTATAATTTGTTTGAAGAAAATCAAAGTGGCTTTTTGGAAAAATCAAAACCTGGAAATTATACCGACAGGCAAAGCTGCCCGAAAGTTTATAAATACAATGGCAACATGTATTTAATTAATATTAATTCACTTGAAAAGCAACACATGAGCGAATTCTCGAGAATTAAGAAGTACGAAATGTCTAAAGAAAAGTCTATTGATATGGACAAACAAATTGATTGGAAATTTGCCGAATTTATGTTAGAAGAAAAATTGGTTACACTATAAAATCAAAAATTTTGTCCTCTCAAAACCAATCAATAGAATTAAAACAAAAGTTGAATTTTAAGTTTTTGCTTAATCCGGCTTTATTTCCCTACACCCAAATTAATGGAGTAAGAGAAGCTAAAAACCTTTCTGATTATAAGAAGATTACTGAGGCTTTTTTAAACGAATTACCAAAATACGATGCGCTCATATTAAGGTTGCACCCTTCATTCAAAAACCCGCTACCATTTATTTGGAGTGGGTTTGATGTTATAACTCGGTTTACGTTTAGAATAAACTTTGAAGAAAACACTGCACCTGAAACCAAATTCAAAGAATCATTAAAACGGCAGATAAAAGCAGCTGCAAAAACACTTACCATTAAAGAAGTAAATAATACAAAAAACCTCTTTAAACTGAAGTATTTAGACCATCAAAAAAGAAAAGTTCCGTTAGACTTCAACCAAGATTTGCTAGAAGATTACCACATCCGAACACTTAATGGAATTAAAACCGTAGTGCTTGAGGCTCATGAAGACAATAAATGTGTAGGTGCTTTGCTTTACTCAATAATTAAAAAAGAAGCTATTTACCAAGTTGGTGCGGTTCATCCGGAACATCGCAAATCAAAGGCTTTAACCTTACTCTTGGCGGAGGCCATAAAACAAACCCAAAATACCGAGCGAATTTTCGATTTTGAAGGAAGTATGGAACCCGGAATTGCTCGCTTTTTTAGCACTTTTGGCGCAGAATGTGTTCCCTATTATCAAATAGAACACTACCCTAATGCCTTAGCTAAGGCTGCCCTAAAAGCAAAAAAGTTTTTAGGCTAAATAGGTTCCTTCCTGATAAATTCTTTCAATCATCTCTACCACCTTCATTCCTTCTAGGGCATTGGTAGTTATTTGAGATCTTCCTTTTAACACATCTACTACGTTTTGAATAATGTAGTGATGATTGGCTGCACTACCTTTGTAAGACCCATAATCGTTTGGTGGGTTTGCTGGTGGCAACTCAGGCATTACATAATCTTTTACATGGCAATAAGCAACTTGGTCCATGTATTGTCCGCTAACTTTTACACTTCCCTTCTCACCAATTATGGCGATGCTACTTTCCATGTTTTGCCCGTAAATAGAAGTTGAAAAGTTTATGGTTCCTAAACCGCCATTAATAAACTCAAAACCAACAAAACCTGAATCAATAAACTCGGTATTTGTTTTATGCGTAAAATTATCGAACCTAGCATTAATGTTTTTGATGTCGCCAAACAGCCAATACATAATATCTATAAAATGGCTGAATTGTGTAAATAACACACCACCATCCATTTCTTTAGAACCTTTCCAACCGCCAACTTTGTAATAGCGTTCGTCTCTATTCCAATAGCAATTCATTTGCACCATAAAGGTTTTACCTAAGTGGCCTTCTTCTATCAAACTTTTTAACCAAACTGACGTAGGGCTATACCTATTTTGCTTAACAATAAAGGCTTGTTTAGAAACTTGAAGCGACTTGAAAATAACTTCTTCGCACTCCTGCCTATTTAGCCCCATAGGCTTTTCAATAACAACATGCTTTTTAGCTTCTAAAGTCCAAAGCGCTTGCTTAGCATGCCATCCGTTTGGGGTACAAATATTTACTATTTCTACTTCGTCGTTTTTTAATAACTCTTCAATAGAGCTATAAACTTGAACGCCATCACCTAGAATATCTTTTGCTTCTTTTCTTCTTTCTTCTAATATGTCGGCTACCGCAACAACTTGGCCTTCGTCATTTCCGTTTATCATAGCGGCATGGCGCTTTCCAATATGACCGAAACCTACTACTGCAAATTTTATTTTCTCACTCATGGTTTTGATTATTTGGCGTAATTAACAGACCTCATTTCTCTAATTACAGTAACTTTTACTTGTCCGGGATAAGTCATTTCATTTTGAATTTGCTGAGAAATCAAAAATGATAACTCATTTGCTTTTTCATCAGGAACTTTTTCGCTTTCTACCATTACCCTTAACTCTCTTCCTGCTTGAATTGCATAAGCCTTGGTTACCCCGTCATACGACATCGCGGTGCTTTCAAGATCTTTTAACCTTTGAATGTAAGATTCTACAACCTCTCTCCTAGCTCCCGGTCTTGCTCCTGAAATAGCATCGCAAACTTGAACAATAGGAGAAATTAACGAAGTCATTTCTACCTCATCATGGTGGGCACCTATTGCATTACAAACCTCAGCTTTTTCTCCATATTTCTCAGCCCATTTCATTCCTAAAATAGCGTGTGGTAGCTCTTGCTCCTCATCGGGCACTTTTCCTATATCATGCAATAAACCTGCTCTTTTAGCTAGTTTCACGTTTAAGCCCAACTCAGCAGCCATTATCGCACAAAGGTTTGCAACTTCTCTTGAGTGCTGCAATAAATTCTGACCATAAGAAGAACGATATTTCATTCTACCTACAATTCTAATTAACTCAGGATGCAAGCCATGAATCCCAAGATCTATACAAGTACGTTTACCTGTTTCAATAATTTCTTCGTTAATAGATTTATTGGTTTTTGCAACTACCTCTTCTATTCTTGCAGGATGTATTCTGCCATCCGTAACCAATTGGTGTAATGCTAAGCGGGCAACTTCTCTTCTTACCGGATCAAAGCATGAAAGAATAATAGCTTCAGGGGTGTCATCCACAATAATTTCAACACCTGTAGCCGCCTCTATAGCGCGAATATTTCTTCCTTCTCTACCAATAATTCTACCTTTAATATCATCGCTTTCAATATTAAAAACCGAAACTGAGTTCTCAATAGCATGCTCAGCGGCTACCCTTTGAATGGTTTGAATTACAATGCGTTTAGCCTCTTTATTGGCATTGATTTTAGCCTCTTCGGTAATATCTTTAATGTAAGACATGGCTCCTGTGCGGGCCTCATCTTTAAGATTTTCCATCAATTGGGCTTTAGCATCTTCTTGAGAAATAGAAGATATTTTTTCAAGATCGGTAACAATCTTTTGTTTTAGTTTATCAACCTCTTCTTGCTTTTTGGCTAAAATTTCGTTTTGTTGATTTAAACTGCCTTTGAGTGAGTTGAGGTCGTGCTCTTTTTTATTTACTTCTTTTAATTTGTGATTTAATGACTGCTCTTTTTGTCGGGCCCTATTTTCTTGCTCCTGAATTTTTTTGTTGCGTTCATTAATCACCTTTTCATGTTCTAGCTTTAATTGAAGAAACTTCTCTTTTGCCTGAACAATTTTTTCTTTCTTAATTACTTCGGCATCCGCCTCCGCATCTTTAATAATTTGTTGACTTCTATTTTGAATTGATTTTTTAATCAACCCGTATGCTATTCCAACACCTACCCCAAAGCCAACAACTGCTCCAATAATAATGCTCATTACATCCATCGTGTGTTGTTTTAAATAAAAAAACCCGCAGACTTAGTAGATTTTGGGAAACCCCAATAAGTTAAAAATAGGGCTTAGGTGTCAAGGTCGCAATCGTCCAACGTCTCCTAATACAAGGAAATCTCCTCTAAAAGAGGATAAAAAGGCCTGATTTTGAATTTAACAACCACGTCCCAACGAGTAAAATGTTGAGTTACCAAAAAGCAAATAAGAATGCGGGCTGTATCTTAAATATTTATTTCCAAGAACGATTAGTCCAAAGTAATCAATTCTTTGATTCGTTCGTTGATGTCTAGCAACTTTTTTTCTACTTCTGCCGATGGCTTAGCACCATCATTTGAGGGAGCAGTATTACTGAGATTATTATTGGCAAACTCAAAGGCCGTCATGGCTAATAAATCTACAGGGTCATTCAACCCAAAATCTTCTTTAAGTTTATTAATATTCTCTTTTACTAGCGCCTCTGCCTTTTTGGCTTGGTCTAGGTCGGCTTCGTTTATTGATAATGGATAAACCCTATTTCCTATTTTTACTTTTAGCGAAATATTACCCATTAGTTTTCATTTAAAAGTGCTAGGCATTTATCTACCTCTGCTACAGTTTCCATCACTAATTGTTTTAGCTCTTCATGTCCATTTTCATCAGGAGTTCGATCTAAAACACTATTTGCTTGAAGTTTAGCTTTTAATTCAACAATCTTTTCGTTTTGCTCACTAAGCTGCTGCTTCAAATTGTTATTGTAAGAACGTGCTTCGTTTAATTCTACCAAAGCATTTTTGTGCTTTTCTGCTAGTTTTTCCAAACTAATAGTAAGACTTTCAATTATTTGGTGAATATCCCTCAAAACGAGTTATTTAAAAACGAAAAAGTGAACAAATTTAATGTATTTGTTAATACTAAATCTTTTAACTTTTTGCTGTGGATAGCAATTTTAGTTCGGAATCATTTTTGGTATAAAGGCACGGTACTTTTATCGCATGAAAAAAATTGGATTACTAATTGGTGTTTTGATGTTGTTATTTAAAGCTTACGCACAAGATTATCCTAAAGATTATTTTAGAAGTCCTGTAGATTTTCCAATTGCCCTTGCAGGTAATTTTGGAGAAATAAGAGGTGGTCATTTTCATGCAGGCATAGATATAAAAACACAACAGGTAGAAGGTAAAAACATTTACGCTGCTGCAGATGGTTATGTGGTTCGCATAAAGGTTTCGCTTTATGGTTATGGAAAAGTGCTTTATGTAAGACATCCTAATGGCTACACCACGGTTTATGCTCATTTACAAAAGTTCAATCCTGAAATTGAAGATTATATTAATAAGATTCAGTATGCACAGAAAAAGTTTACTGTAGAAGCATTTCCAAAAGCCGGCGAACTAACTGTTAAAAAGGGAGATGTAATTGCAATTTCAGGAAATACAGGCGGCTCTGGCGGCCCCCACCTTCATTTTGAAATAAGAGAATCGGGTAGCGAAATTCCCATAAATCCATTGCTGTTTGGGTTTGATGTGAAGGATACTAAACCTCCTTTACTAAAAACTTTAGGAGTTTATCCCTTAAACGAAGTAAGTTGGGTGAATAAACAAAACGAGCCACAGTATTTTAAAATACAAAAAAGTGATGATGGATTTTCATTATCAGGAAATCCGAAAATAGAAGTAGCAGGGAAAATTGGTTTTGGCCTAGAGGCAAATGACTACCTTGATGCTGCACCCAACAGGTGCGGAGTTTACTCAGTATTGCTCACCAAAAATGGCGTACCTGTTTACCAACACGAAATGGAAAAAATTCCTTTTGATGAAACAAGGTTTATCAATACCCATGTAGATTATTTCGCTTGGAACAAAAACAATCAGCGTGTACAAAGAAGTTATTTGCAACCCTATAATGAGTTAAGTATTTACAAAAACATGCTTAATAAAGGTCAGCTTTTCTTTTTAAGTGACACTACATTTTTGATGGAATACCAAGTTAAGGATGCCTATTTAAACACTTCTTCTTTAAAGTTTGAAATAACCTCAGTTAATGAGCCTATAAGTTTTGAGCGAGCTTCAACTGACTCTTTGCTTTTTAGGTTTGATGATGATAATTTCTTCTCAAACGAAAATGTATCCATCTCCATTCCTGAAGGTTGTTTATACGATGATATTTTCTTTCATTATGAGGAAAAGGCTCCTGTTGAAAATGCTATCTCCAAGGTATTTCACATTCAAGACCTATACACTCCTTTACAGGATTACATTTGGATAACTTTACCTGTAGATTCAAATTACTTTAACCAATCAGAAAAGGTGCTTGCTGTTTCGTTAGATGAAAAAAACAAACTACTTTCTGCGGAAGGTGGTAAGTTTAGCAACGGAAAAATTTCTTTTAGAACCCGAAGCTTTGGTCCTTATTGCTTAATGGTAGATACCACCCCACCAACAATAAAACCTGTAAATATTTCATCCGGAAAAAACATGGCTAATGAAGTGTTTATTCAGGTAAAAATTGAAGACGACTTATCGGGAATTAAAACCTACAACGGTTACATTAACGGAAAGTGGGAGCTTTTTGAATTTGATAAAAAAACAGGGTTAATGACATTCTATTTCAACAAATTTGAAAATACCAACGGAAAACATCAATTGACCATTGAAGTAACCGATGAAAGACGAAACCTCAATAAATTAGAAATTGATTTTATTAGATAAACAACATCTTTGCATCTTAACAGTTATTCTAAAAACAGCATTATCAAAAATTTTTTAGCAATTTCTATTTCTTGCCTGCTTTTTATGGCGGGGTATTCACAAAAAAAGAAAGACGACTCAAAGTTGATTCAGTTTAGTGGTGTGGTGGTTTCATCTGAAGATTTAGAACCAATTTCATTTACTTCTATCATGATAAAGAATACCCACCGCGGAACAATATCAGACTATTACGGGTATTTTTCTTTTGTTGCCGAGGTGCACGATACCATACAATTTAGTGGTATTGGTTTTAGGGATGCAGAATTTGTAATACCTGATACATTACCATCATTTAGGTATTCAATAATACAGTTGATGAACCCCGACACTGTAGAGCTACCTGAAGCAGTTGTTTACCCTTGGCCTACCAAAGAGCAGTTTAAACAAGCATTTTTAAATGCCTATGTTCCTGATGATGATCTTACGCGGGCAACAAAAAACCTCGACCCACGTACCATGGCCGCTCTTGCCGCAAATATGCCTATGGGTGGTTCAGGAAATTTCAAATACCAAATGCAACAATACCAAACGCGTTTATACTATGCAGGGCAGGCACCGCCGCTTAATATCTTAAACCCTTTAGCATGGGCCAAGTTTATTGATGCATGGAAAAACGGTGATTTTAAACAAGACCGTTAAACAATAATCTTTCGCCTTTATTGTTTTTTGATATTTGCAGCCATTCATGCGGTACCTGTTAATTTTCCTTTTTAGTTTTTTATCGCTTTATACTTTAGCACAAGAGGCTTATGTTCAAGGCACGGTGCGCGATGAAAAAAATGTACCCCTAGAAGCCGTTACCGTTAGTGTTTTGGGAGAGCCGGGCGGTTCCACTACCGATAAATTCGGGAAATACTCATTGATAGCTCCTGCAGGAAAAGAAATTAAGGTGGTTTTCTCCTTTGTTGGATTACAAAGCATGGAGTATGACTTAAAGCTTTTTGCCGGAGAAGTGCGGCAAATAAGTCCACGCATGCGTACGAAATCTACTTTTTTAAACGAGTTTGAAATTACAGAAGAAACACAGCGCACCTCCACAATGAATAAATTAGACCCTAAAGTGGTGAGTGCCATTCCATCCGCCTCTGGCAACTTCGAAGCAGTATTATTTTCTCAACCCGGTGTAGTTTCAAACAACGAGTTAAGCTCTCAATACTCAGTGCGGGGAGGAAACTTCGATGAAAACCTAGTGTACGTAAACGACATTTTGATTTATCGTCCTTTTTTGGTGAGATCAGGACAACAGGAAGGTTTAAGTTTTGTAAACTCTGATTTGGTTTCGTCGGTAGAGTTTTCTGCAGGTGGTTTTGAGGCAAGGTATGGCGATAAAATGTCATCTGTACTCGACATAAAATACAAAGAGCCTTTGGAGTTTGGTGGAAGCGTTTCTGCAAGTTTATTAGGGGGTGCTGTACATGTTGAAGATGCCTCAGATGATCACAGATTTACCCAAATACATGGAGTACGTTACCGCAGTAATCAATACATCTTAGGGTCGTTAGATACTGATGGTGATTACCGACCTTCATTTTTAGATTATCAAACCTATTTAACCTATGATATTACCGAAAAATTCCAAATAGATTTTTTGGGCAACATCACTAGAAATAAATACCAATTTATACCAGAAGACCGCCAAAGCGACTTTGGAACTTTTAACGAAGCCTTGAGGTTAAGTGTGTTTTTTGCAGGACAAGAAATTGATGAATACGAAACTTATACAGGAGCAATTGCAGGAAATTACAGACCCGATGCTTCTACCAAACTTAAGTTTATTGCCTCAACTTACAGGGCTTTAGAGTCTGAAACTTTTGATATTGAAGGAGCTTATAGACTTGATGAGTTAGAAAGAGATTTATCATCAGAAGAGTTTGGTGACGTAGCTTTTAACCGCGGTGTAGGTGGGTTTATAAACCATGCAAGAAATTACCTTGATGCTTGGGTTACTACCGTTGAACACAGAGGTTGGAAATTTAAGGAAGACCAAACCTTTCAGTGGGGATTAAAATTGCAACATGAAGATATTTGGGACAGGCTAAAAGAGTGGGAATATATTGATTCCGCCGGCTATTCCACACCGCAAACTCCTCCGGCGTATTGGGGTATTTCTTCAACAGACTCTTTAAGACCAATTCCCATAAGTCCGCGTGACGAATTAAACTTGAGAACCTCTGTAAGGGCTGAAAACAGGCTAATTTCAAACAGGATTTTAGGTTATTTTCAATGGGAGAACAGCTTTGATATTGATACCAATGAGTTTCAAATTAACATTGGTGGCCGTTTAAATTATTGGGACCTAAATAACCAATTGATTTTTAGCCCAAGGGCAAATATTTCATGGAAACCAAATTGGGAAAGAGACTTTGTATTTCGGTTTTCTTGGGGATTTTATCACCAACCACCCTTTTACCGCGAACTGCGAGACTTGTTTGGAAACGTAAACAAAAATATTCGCGCGCAAACCTCCATCCACTATGTATTAGGAAGCGATTTAAACTTTAAAGCTTGGGGTCGCCCATTTAAGTTTGTTTCAGAAGTTTATTACAAAAAACTTAATAACCTAATTCCTTATGAAATAGACAACGTAAGGTTAAGGTACTATGCTGATAATATTGCTGAAGGCTACGCCACAGGAATAGACATGAAAATTAATGGAGAGTTTGTAAAAGGTGTAGAATCTTGGTTTAGCTTGGGAGTTATGCAAACCAAAGAAGATATCTTAAACGACTCTTATACAGAATATTACAACAGCGATGGAGAAACGATTATTTCAGGTTTTACCGCCAATAATGTTGCTGTTGATAGCGCTACCTTTTTTCCCGGTGCTGTGCCTCGCCCTACTGACCAAAGGGTAACAGTTGGCCTGTTTTTTCAAGATTACCTCCCTAGAATTCCGAGTGTAAAAATGAACTTGAATGTACTTTTTGGAACAGGTTTGCCCTTTGGTCCACCATCTTATGAAAGGTATAAAGACACGCTACGCATTCCGCCATACAGAAGAGTTGATATTGGTGGCTCCTACTCTATCTTAAAGCCGGATAGAGAAAGAAAACCTGGACAAGCTTTTAACTTTATGGAATCGCTTTGGATAGGAGTTGAAGTTTTTAACCTTTTACAAGTAAACAATACCATTTCTTATTTGTGGATAAGAGATGTAAGCAACAGGCAATACGCCATTCCTAATTATTTAACCAATAGGCAAGTAAATGTGCGGTTGGTGGCAAAATTTTAGCTATGCAAAAAAATCTACTATTACTCAGTAACTCTACAAATCCGGGAGAAGCTTATTTAGGTTGGCCCCAAGCCCATCTAGCAAAACATTTCGAAAATGTAAACGAAGTGCTTTTTATTCCTTTTGCAGGATTTGCCTTAGGCTGCGACAACTACGAAAAAGCTGTTAAAGATGCATTTGAAAAATTCAACAAAAAAGTGATTTCTATTCACAGGTTTGATGACCCGATTAAGGCCATAGAAAATTGCGAAGCCATTGCTGTTGGTGGTGGAAATACTTTTTACTTGTTTAATGAACTGCATCAACAAAAGTTAATTGAACCGATTAGAAAAAAAGTAAACGCAGGAGTGCCTTATGCGGGTTGGAGCGCAGGTTCAAACACTGCTTGCCCTACCCTACGCACCACTAACGACATGCCCATTGTAGAGCCGCCTAGTTTTGAAGGTTTACACCTAATCCCGTTTCAAATTAACCCACATTATACCAACAAAACCATTGAAGGTCATGGAGGTGAAAGTCGCGACCAAAGGTTGAAAGAGTTTATGGCGGCAAATCAAAAAATGTATGTGGTAGGCTTACCTGAAAGCAGTTTTTTAAAGGTTGAAAAAAATAGCTGTGTTTATATAGGAAATTCGCCTGCAAAGTTGTTTCTTTATAATGAACCAATACAAGATATTGAACCCAATAAAGACCTCAGCTTTTTATTAAATGTATAACCTAGAACCATATTACGTTTGGCGCAATCAATACACTGCAGAAGACGATCCTCGCTCTCCATTTTATGGCAGAGAGTACAGTGAGTTTGAGTTTTCTGATCGTATCTACAACCATTACATTCATCCCCAATGGGACAACTTAGGTTCTTCCACCCTTTTTATGAAATTGCTTTTTGCGGAATACCATGAAGGGTACTGCATTATTGAATTAATTGGTGAATGGAATGATACACTGTATAATGACATCATGATTTTTAAACGCAACATCATCGATCATTTAATTGATGAAGGCATCAATAAATTCATCATTATCGGAGAAAATGTATTGAATTTCCACAGCTCAGATGACAGCTATTATGAGGAATGGTTTGAAGATATTGAAGAAGGTTGGATTTGTATGCTCAATTTTAGGGAACATGTATTAGAAGACTTTGCACAAGAAAATATTGATCAGTACTTTGTTTCGGGAGGTAAATTAAACGAGTATGCTTGGCGTACTTCGCAACCACAACAACTTTACAAAAAAATTGAAGACCAAGTTTACCGAAGGCTAAATACCGCCTTTTAAAACCTTTGGTTTTTATGAGATTTTTTGCTCCACTTATTGTTTTTTTACCAAAACTTTTGCTGGCATATTAAGTTGATATATTTGAGGCAGAAAATACGAATCTGTTATTAGTACTTGGCAACCTCAAAAACATTAAAAAGCCTCCCCAATGGTAATATAAGCGAAACGGTTTTCTTGGCCTTGGCCCCAACCATAATCTAACCTAATATGTAACCGCTCTTTTTTATCTAGCGAAACGCGGGTGCCTAAACCTACAGAAGTTCTTGCATTGGAAAGGGCAAACGAATTGATTTTTGGCGCAATTACTCCTACCCCTCCAAAAGCCACTAAACCAACATGGTAAAAAATGGGGCTTCGGTATTCCAATTGTAAAATACTCATGTGGTTATCTCTATACCTGCCTTCTCTGTAGCCTCTCATGCGTTGTGGCCCTCCCATAAGTGCCATTTGGTTAAAGGGTGCATTCCCAAAATTGAGTTTAGTATAGGTTTGAAAAGCTACAATATGTTCGTTGGCAATATTCAGGTATTTACGTACATCAAAAAGGTGGGTGGAGTAGTTAAAGTCGCTACCAAAAGCTTTTTGGTTAAATAAATTTGAGTACTCCACATACCAACCTTCAGAGCTGGCAAAAACACTATTACGCGTGTCGTAAAGCACCACCCAACCTAAACCTGAGTTAACTCCACCATTACCTCCAGGAATTATTCCTTGGTCTAACAAACCTCCACTTTCTACCTCTAGCATGTTTAATTGCTGAAACCAATAGCGGGGTCCTGTATACAATGCTTTGCCAAACCTTTTTTGAAAAGACACTCTTGCCCTCGGAAATGTGGCAGTATATCGTTCTTCATAAAAATCTTCATAACCATTACCTATGCCATTAAAAAAATATGGCCATCGGTAAAAGCCTAATTCAGTTTGTAAACGGTAGTTATTGTTTTTAAAGAAAATTTCTCCGGGCATCCAAAAAACAACTTGTTTGTTGAGGGTGTATCCCAATGCCATCTGAAAGGTGGAAGGTCTTGTAATAGTATCTTTTAAATCGTTGCCATGTTTAAAAAAGTAAAAACCGCCAAGCCCAAAATACCAATTTGTTTCAGGGGTAAAATAAACGGAGGGAGCTACTAAAAATCTACTTTTTTCTTGTAAGAAATTGTCTAAATCAAACACCCCATCAGATTGAGAACGTAATCCTTTCCCAACCATAACCAACAAGCAAATAAGGAAAAGTAGCCTTTTCATGCTCGGCAAATGTAATCAACCGGCCTTGTTGAGTTAATACCCTAAAAAGCCAATACCCTTTGGGTAATTTAATAACCACCCGGTAAGGCTATACCGTGCGCTATTTGTTGGCAGCACCTCATGTTCAAAAAGCTCGCTCCTAAAACACACAAATGTGCCTAGTCTTGGGGCAATTAATAAGTGTTCATTATTTTCAAAATAAATCTTCAACTCGCCGCCATCGCCCTCTTGCCAACCATCATTAAGGTAAAGAATGCAAGAAAGCAACCTGTTGCTCCGCCCTTTAAATTGATCTAAATGCTTTTTGTAAAAAGTTTTGGGAGGATAAAAAGCCAAATGAAACTCTCGATCTCTTACACCTACAAAAAGCTGTTGATTTAAATACGCTGAAAATGAGTCTATCCAACTAAACCAAGCTTTAAATTGAAGGTTTTCCTCATCGGCGGTTAACCAATGAATAAAATCTCCCC
>JAAZVO010000103.1 GCA_018623405.1 Crocinitomicaceae bacterium | reverse complement strand
CCTTTTTGTATTTCTTTTTTCAAAAAACCAAATACCTTTAAACGGGCAGAGTCAAATCGATGTTGGGTGTTTATTGGTTTTCTACCCGGAGGTAACTCATCAATAATGCTTACATCAAGATCACCATATAATGTCATTGCTAAAGTTCTAGGTATTGGTGTGGCAGTCATTACCAAAACATGCGGAGGTAGCTCGCTCTTTTTCCACAATTTGGCGCGTTGGGCAACCCCAAACCGATGTTGCTCATCAATAACCACTATACCAAGCTTTTGAAACTTTACTTTATCTTCAATTAAGGCATGCGTGCCAATTAGGATATTGAGTTTACCTGATTGTAACTCTTCGTGAATTAATCTGCGTTGAGCTGTTTTTGTTGAACCTGTTAGCAACGAAACTTTTATTGGCGTTTTTTCAAGTAGTTCAGAAATTCCATCGTAATGTTGATTTGCCAATATTTCGGTAGGAGCCATTATTGCTGCCTGAAATCCGTTTCCAATTGCAATTAGCATAGATAGCAAGGCAACAATAGTTTTTCCACTACCTACATCACCTTGTAGCAGTCTATTCATCTGTTTTCCTGATCCCAAATCGCGCCGTATTTCTTTTATTACTCTTTTTTGGGCATTTGTAAGGTCAAATGGCAGGTAGTTTTGATAAAAATCGTTGAAGGCGTTACCAACTTTATTAAAAACAAAGCCTTTAAACTGCTTTTCTCTACCGGTTTTTAACCTTAATAGTTGTAGCTGAAGTAAAAAGAATTCTTCAAACTTCAATCTAAATTGAGCCTTGTTTAATTTTTCTACTGATTTTGGTGCATGAATATTTAGAAAAGCTTCGCTTCTGCTCATTAAGGCATATTGACTCAATATACTTGAAGGCAAAAACTCCTTTATTTCTTTGTGATTTTCTTTTAGCGCAACTCTTATTACTTTTTCAACTCCTTTTGAGTGCAAACCCTTTTTGGTAAGTTTATCAGTTGAAGGGTAAACAGGTTGTAAAGCCCCACTAACACTAGCTTTTTGAGCTAGGGGGTCTGATAGTTCAGGGTGGGGAATACTAACCTTTCCATTGAAAAAGTTTGGCTTTCCGTATGCAATAAAGGCCTTTCCAGATGATATTTGATTGCGAATAAATTGAATGCCTTTAAACCAAATTAACTCTATACTTCCCGTTTGGTCAAAAAATTCGGCTACTAACCTTTGCTTTCTAGGACCTCCTAATAATTCAACCTTTCCAATTACTCCTTTTAGCTGTACAAATGCGGCATCAGAGTTTATTTCTGAAATATTGTAGAATTTAGATCTATCAACATACCTAAAAGGAAAGTAATTCAAAAGGTCATCTACAGTAAAAACCTTTATTTCTTTTTTTAGGGTTTCGGCTCGCGAAGGTCCAACGGATTTTAGATACTCTATGGGGGTATGTAATGCCACCTGTCAAAAATAAGGTCATAACCTATTTTCTAAAAAGGGTGCTTGAGAAAGTAATTCACGTTTTGTTTTAGAAATAAATTCTTTATGCTTCTTTTCCTCAAATAAATTATTAATCATAGGCTGATGATTAACTGCAGTGTGGTAACTCCTTAAAAGATTTAGCATCTGAAAATCTTTTACTTCAAAAAGTGAATTCTTAAAGATTTCCCATACGTAATTTATACCTTGCTTGCTTGGATGAACAAGGTCTTCACCGTAAAACCTATAGTCGCGTAAATCATCCATAAATATTTCATAAGCAGGAAAATAAAAAGCATTCTCAACGGTATTTGTTATGCTATGCACAGCTTCAATAAGCCTCGCCTTACTTAAAGAATTTTCTACAATACCATCTTTTATATGGCGCACTGGACTTACAGTAAATATTAATTTAAGATTTGGGTTAAACTTGTTTAATTCATTAAGTAATTCTGAAAGTTCAGATTGGATTTCAGAAACTGAAAGCAACTTTTTAGAAAATTCTTTCTGTGGTATTTTATGGCAACTTGCAACTGTTTGTTGAAGTTTTATAGCGTCATAAACCCAACTCGTACCTAATGTAATTACTAGACATTGGGCACTTAGAAGTTTTGCTTTTATTTCTCTACATGACTTCAATGTCTTATTTAAAAATGCTTGTTTTGAGGTGGCAAAATATTTTGTGCCGAATTGAAAGCTATAAAAATTTTCACCTTTTTGAAAAATTAGATCTTCTTGTACTTCCTCTTTAAGGCAGCTAAATATTTGGTTTTTTATTGAGTAAGGATTAAAAACAATTCCGAATGGATTGTATGATACATCAAGATAATGGTTACATAAAATTTCGCCAATATTGTTAGTAAAACAACTACCCCAAAGCACTATTGGGTCTTCAAAGTTGAGTTTAAATGGAAACTCAATAGGATTTATTTGAGTTCTAAACTTCATTACCTACCTGAGCAGAAATAGTTTATTTTCTCTGTAGCTTTTTCAAATCCAAAACTTTCTGCTGTGTTTAAATCAGAGCATCCTTCATTTGGTTTTCCTTGAAAAATAAGCGCCATTCCCCTATTAAAATAGGCCTCAGCGTATTCAGGGTTTAACCTTATTGCTTCTGTAAAATCTTGTATTGCCTCATCATATTGCCGATAAAATGCTTTTAAATTTCCTCTTGCATTATGTATTGCCGGATCATCAGGACTTTCTGCCAATGCTAAATCATAATCATTTAATGCTCCGGTAAAATCTCCTAATATTTTTTTGGTTAACCCTCTATTGTAATAGGCTGCTGCAAAATCACTTGAGTGGCCAACTGCATAATTATAATCCTCAATAGCACCTTCTTGGTCTCCGTAAAGTTTTTTTGCCAATGCCCTGTTAAAATATGCAATGGTGTAACTCGAGTCGAATTGAATTGCACTAGAAAAATCGTTGATTGCCGCTAAATATTCTTTTTCCAAAAAACTTAAATATCCTCTATTAAAGTAAGTTGAAGCATTTTGAGGATTCATTTTTAGCGATTGATTAAAATTTTGCCTCGCCTCTTTGTAATAACCCAGTTCCAAATCTATTAACCCCAATAAATTATATGCAGGGTCGAATTCAGGAGCAAGCTCAATTAACTTTTCTACATCTCTTTGGGCTTCAGGAAACTCATTTAATTCAAGGTACGATAATGATCTGCCCATTAAGGAAATAGTATCACCAGGATAATCTTTTAAATATTCATTATAAATAAGAAGCGCTCCTTGGTAATTCCCTGATGATAATTCTGCCTCAGCTAACTTTAACCTGTAATGATTAGTTTCAGGGCAAAGCTCTACGGCTTTATTCAAATCCAATATTGCCCCTTTGTAATCATCAACCAAAATTTTCAGTTTTGCTCTTTCATCGTACAAGTACTCTAGGTAAGGGTTTAGCAAAATAGCTTGGTCAAAATCTGCTATGGCCTGCTCGTTTCTTCCTAACTTCTGCAACAATGCTCCTCTTTTTGCATAAGCTTGAGCATAGGTTGGGTCAGTTGAAATAGCTTCATCAAATTTCATTACGGCACCTTCAAAATCAAGAATTCGCATTTTTATTTCGGCATCAGCAACCATTTTTTTTGCTATTTCTCGCTCACTTTGAGACCAACCAAACTGAATTAATCCCATAAAAAACCAAATAAATACAAGCCCTTTAATTATTTTGAAATTCATAGTGTAAATCTACAACCTAAAATTTGGTTTAAATAAAGTTCTTATCATTTCGGTAATCGATGTATCGTGCTAAATTTGCAACCTCATTAAATTAAGCAAATCAACAAAATGGCTGAAAAACAAAGAATTACCGTAGCTCACGGAGATGGCATTGGCCCTGAAATCATGAAAGCAACCCTGTCAATTTTAGACGCAGCAGGGGCACAATTAGAATACGATGAAGTAAAAATTGGCGAGCAAGCTTACCTTTCTGGAGTTACTTCAGGAATTCCTGATGAAGCTTGGGAGAGCATTAGAACAAATAAAATAATGCTTAAAGCGCCTATCACCACTCCACAAGGCGGTGGTTACAAGTCTTTAAATGTTACCATGAGAAAGTCTTTAGGGCTTTTTGCCAATGTTAGGCCATGTAAAGCTTATACTCCATATGTTGAGAGCAACTTCCCTAATATGGACCTTACCATCATTAGAGAAAATGAAGAAGACCTTTACGCGGGTATTGAGCATCAGCAAACAGAAGAAGTGGTTCAAACCCTTAAATTAATCTCAAGACCGGGTACAGAAAGTATCGTGAGGTATGCTTTTGAATATGCTAGAGCAAACAACCGTAAAAAGGTTACTTGTATGACCAAAGACAATATTATGAAACATGCCGATGGTTTGTTTCATAAAGTTTTTGATCAAGTTGCAAAGGAATATCCCGAAATTGAGGCCGACCACATGATTATTGATATAGGCTCAGCTAAATTGGCAGATGACCCTGAAAGATTTGACGTAATTGTTACCCTAAACCTTTATGGTGATGTTATTTCTGATATTGCAGCAGAAATTGCCGGTTCAGTTGGTTTAGGTGGTTCTGCAAATATTGGAACTGAAGCAGCTATGTTCGAAGCAATTCATGGTTCTGCTCCTGATATTGCTGGAAAAGGAATTGGAAACCCATCAGGCTTGCTTAATGGAGCCATTATGATGTTGGTTCACCTTGGACAAACTGAAGTTGCTGAAAAAATTGAAAATGCTTGGTTGAAAACCTTAGAAGATGGTATTCATACAGGTGATATTTATAAGGAAGGAATTAGCAGTAAAAGAGTTGGTACTCAAGAATTTGCTGAAGCCGTTATTGCTAGGTTAGGTCAAAAGCCTGAAAAATTTACCCCTAGAGTTTATGATCCAAATGCTAAACCAATTGAAGTATCAAGAATACCTACTACTACCTATCGCAAAAAAGAGCTTTTAGGTGTAGATGTATTTATTGATTGGAAAGATTATAACAGAAATCCCGATACTATTGGCAACGGTTTAGTTGCTGCCCAAGGTGATTTCTTTAAGTTAAAAATGATTACCAACAGAGGTGTAAAAGTATTTCCGGGTGGATTACCTGAAACATTTTGTACAGACCATTGGAGATGCCGATTTGTTAAACAAAATGAAGGAGATACAGCTATAAACGATAAAGTAGTAGAGTTATTAAACAACTTATACAGCGCAGGTTGGGACTTCATTAAAACAGAACATCTATACAGTTTTGATGGCGAAAGAGGTTACTCTTTAGGCCAAGGAGAATAAGTTTTATTTCATATTTAGTAAGAAAAGCCTGCAAACATTTGCGGGCTTTTTTTATTTTTCCAAAAAATTATCTCTTTTGGAAAACAAACCTAACCTACAAGAGCCCGCTCAAAACCAAAAGAAAGTTGAGCGAGAAATAAAATCAAATTTTATAAGGCTTTTTGTTTCTTTAATTCAATGGGCAAGGCCTGTATTTAATTTACGAGAAGGAGTTGACCAAGAAAACACCATACAAGGCATTATAAAGGATGTAGACTTTAAGGGATATAACGTTTACATTTTAATCTGCTCCATTTTTATAGCCTCTATTGGGTTAAATGTTAATAGTACTGCAGTAGTCATCGGAGCAATGTTAATTTCTCCATTAATGGGACCAATTTTAGGTATTGGATTATCTGTTGGTATTAGTGATTTTACCCTTTTTAAAAGGTCTGCAAGAAGCTTAGGTGTGGCTACAGGGGTTGCGCTGGCAACTTCAACCATTTACTTTTTACTTACCCCAATAAAAGATGAACAATCTGAATTATTGGCGAGAACAGCCCCCACCCTTTTAGATGCTCTTGTAGCCATTTTTGGGGGATTGGCAGGAATAATTGCCGGCTCTCGAAAAGAAAAAACAAACGTTGTGCCCGGAGTGGCAATTGCCACTGCATTAATGCCTCCGTTATGTACCGCAGGTTATGGTTTGGCCACTTGGAATTTAGCCTACTTTTTTGGTGCTTTTTATCTGTTTTTGTTAAATAGTATCTTCATTAGTATCTCCACTTTTGTTATTGTCAAGTTTCTTCAATTTCCTCAAAAATCGTTTGTTGACCCGGCAAGAGAAAGGTCTGTAAAAAGGTATATCTATACTATTGTAATTATTGTGCTAATCCCTAGCGGAATAATCTTTTGGAATGTTATCAAACAGTCTATCTTTTTCAATAATGTAAATCAGTTTATGGTAGAAAATGTTGCATTCGAGGGAAGTGAAATTATCAATGAAAAAATAAATTATAACGATACCCTTTCTACCATTGAATTGTTTGTGATGGGAGATATTGTACCTATTGAAGTGGAGAAAAACTTAAACCTTAGGTTACGCTCTTACGGATTAGAAAACACCATTCTTAAAATTTATCAGGCAAAAGACAACACCTCTGAAATTGCAGGTAAACTCACCCAAGAAGTTAGAACCGGTATTTTAGAAGATATTTATAAAAAGAATACAGAATTACTGGAAGAAAAGGATGCTCAAATAGCCTCACTGCAAAAGCGCCTTCATCTTTTAGAGAAAGATTCGATTCCTTTTGGGGCTATTAGAAAAGAGGTTGAGGTACAATATGATTACCTCTCGCAATTTGGTTTTGGTTTTACTTATGAAGTAAAAAGAGATTCATTTAGAGTTGATACAATTCCTACTTTTTTAGTAGGTTTTAATGATGATGTTGAAATTGAGGAAGCATTCAAAAGAAAGGCTCAAATCTCTAAATGGCTAGAGGTTAGGCTAAAACTAGATTCTGTTAGGGTAATGACCTATTAGGCCTTTTTTAAGGTAAATGCAAAGGTAGAACCATGTCCTTCCTCGCTTCTAACGTTAATTGTTTGTCCGTGGCTATCAATTAGGTGTTTTACAATTGCTAAACCTAAACCTGTGCCTCCATGATTTCTTGCCCTACTTTTATCTACCCTATAAAATCTTTCAAATAAACGAGGAAGATGCTCTTTGGAGATACCTATTCCATTGTCTTCAATCTCTATTAAAATGTTTTCATCCATATCGTAGAGTTTCACACGGGTTCGGCCTTCTTCTTTACCGTAATTAATTGAATTAATAATTAGGTTAACTACAACTTGTTGAATTTTACCGTAGTCAGCCAATACATAAATGGGTTTATCATACTTTTTATCAAACTCAAGGGTAATTTTCTTTTGCTTGGCTTGATAATCTAGCGTATTAAAAGCATCTCTTACCAAGTCAAGCATGTTTATTTTTTCCAGCTTTACCTGCATTTCGCCAGACTCTAACTTAGTAATATCATCTAAGTCTTTTACCAATTCCATTAATCTCTCTAGGTTTTTATCTGCTCTTTCTAAGTAATTTCTATTAATAGATTTATCTTCTAAGCCGCCCTCTAATAATGTAAACAAATAACCTTGAATACTAAAAAGTGGAGTTTTTAATTCATGGGCTAAGTTTCCTATAAATTCTCTCCTAAATTTTGCTTGTTCTTTAAGTTGTTTTATCTCTTCGCGGCTCTCATCAGCCCATTTCATTACTTCAAGATTAACATTTCCAATAACATCAGTATCCATTTTCATTTCATCGAGTTCACTTTTAGATTTCGATTTTTCTCTGTGAATAGATTTGTAAATCAATTTAATTTTTGAATGTATAAACCTTTCTATGGAATAATAAAAGATAAAATAAGACGAAAGGTAGGTAAGCACTAAGCAAATAAGGTAATACCCCCAATCTTCATTGTCTCCAACAAAATAAAAAATGGGACCTAAAATCGCACCCATTACTAGGGTGGAAACTAGAGAGGTAAACCAGGCAATTCTTTTAGGTGAAGCTTCTTTCACTCAGATTCGAATTTATACCCTACTCCTTTTACAGTTTTAATCAATTGATCGCCTATTTTTTCTCTGAGCTTCCTAATGTGAACATCAATAGTTCTGTCTCCTACAATAACATCATCGCCCCAAACTGTAGATAAAATATTTTCTCTCGTAAATACCTTTCCGGGACTACTTGTTAAAAGCGCTAAAAGTTCAAATTCTTTCTTGGGAAGGTTTAATTCATCTTTATCTCTAATAACAACATACTTTTCACGGTCAATAACTAATCCACCTACATTATTACTGCTTGGTGTATTTTCTGCAAAGGCATTTCTTCTTAACATAGCCTTCAACCTAGAAATTAAAACCCTTGGCTTAATAGGTTTAGTGATGTAATCATCAGCTCCTGCCTCAAAACCGGCTATTTGAGAGTAATCTTCAGACCTGGCAGTTAAAAATGAAATGTAAACATTCTTAATAGAATCTATTAATCGAAGTTCAACACATGTTTCTACGCCATCCATTTCGGGCATCATAACATCTAACAAAATAAGATCCGGTTTATGTTTTTTAGCTAACTCTATAGCATCTTTCCCGTTGAATGCTTTGTAAACTTCAAACCCCTCTTTTTTTAAGTTGTAGTCAATAAATTCAACGATATCCGGCTCATCGTCAACCACTAAAATCTTGTGCTTTTTTTCTTGCATTTTCTTG
>JAAZVO010000102.1 GCA_018623405.1 Crocinitomicaceae bacterium | reverse complement strand
GCCAAAAAGGTTTATCGATCAATTCAAAATGACCTTTCTCACTATGATTTTATTTACACCAAAGGGTTTGCCGGTTGGGAACTCTTGAGACGGAGAAATCAACTGGAAAACTGCCCTAAAGTTGGGGTGAAATTCCATGGCATGAACATGTTTTTACCAACGGTTGGCATTAAACAAAAATTAGAGCAGTTTTTATTGAGACCACCTACTAAACAGATTTTAAAAAAGGCTGATGTTGTTTTTTCTTACGGTGGAAAAGTAACAACCACAATCGAAAAAGTGGGTATAACAAGGAAAAAAATAGTTGAAATTCCAACAGGAATCAGTGAAGATTGGTTGACAGATGACATCAATCAAACCGGTGAAAAGAAAAAGTTTATTTTCATTGGTCGTTATGATATAGTTAAAGGGATAAGGGAATTGAACAATGTGTTAAAAACAAAAAAGGGTGATTTTGAATTTCATTTTGTGGGTCCATTCCAAAAGGAACATCAAATCAATAAACCACATATCTTTTACTATGGCCAAATCAATGATTCGAAAACCATTAAAATGTTATTAGATGAAATGGATGTATTGGTCTTACCTTCGTATTCAGAGGGTATGCCTAATGTAATTTTGGAGGCTATGGCAAGAGGATGTGCTATATTAGCTACGGATGTTGGGGCAGTTGAGGTAATAGTAGATATTAAGAATGGAAAATTACTCCACAATTCATCAGAACAGGAAATCACCAAAGGGTTAGATTTTTTTACCGGTTTGCCACCAAAAACAGTGGATCAAATGAAAGAAGTTTCTATATATAGAGCTAAAGAGTGTTTTTGTTGGGATGGTATTGCAGTGCAAACAATTAACAGACTGGAGGCTATTAGCAAATGTTAAGGTGGCCCAATAATAGCTTTAAGGTGCATGAAAAGGGCGATTATTTTCCTTTAATCATCAAGGTTGCTTTAGCCATTAACCTATTTAATGGGTTATATTTTTTTCGCTCACCATTTGACTTTTATTATGGCTACTTAGCCTACCTCATACTCTTTCCAATCTTTTTCGTTAGATATGGTATTCCTAAACATTTTGGCATTATTTCAGGAATATTGCTTGTTTCAGCCCTATTTCATATTTACATTGGTAACAATACCCTTGGCAGTTTTTTAAAGGTTTTCATTGGGCTTTTTGCCGCTTATTTATTCTTCTACTACATTGTATTTAAATCAGGGGTGAAGCTGGTTCTGCTTTTTAAATTTTATTTAGCTGGTTCTTTGTTTTGTGCAGGATTTGGGTTGCTTCAAATGATTGGACATATTTTGGGGTCTCCTTCCGGTTCTGGGCCATTGTGGCTTTTTGGTTTCCTAACCGCTTATGAGGGTGGAACTTTTGGAATAAGAGTTAGTACTTTTTTTGGCGAGCCTACTTATTATGCCATGTTTTTAAGTGGCGCAGCATTTGTTGCGGTTCACGATTTGATTTTTCAAAACAAAAAATTCTTCTTTAGCAGACTTTCAGCTTTAATTTTATTGGCTGGGGTTTACTTCAGTTATTCTAGCACTTTTTTGGCAGCCTTAGGTCTCTCTGCTCTGCTTCTATCTATAAATTATGGTTTTTTTAGGTATGCCTTATTATTAATTCCTTTCGCTATTTTGGGATTAAATCAACTGACAAAGACAAGTGATGAATTTGAGTCAAGAATAGAAGGAGTTTCATCACTTTTTATTGATGCCCCGCAAAAAGAGTTCAATGTTTTTGATTACCATGGTTCAGCAGTCATCTTATATAACCACTTTTATGTGGCAAAAGAGAATTTTATTAGAAACCCCTTATTTGGGACAGGAATTGGTTCACATCCTGTGGCCTTTGATAAATATTCATTAACAAAACATATTAAGGTTTTTGGGTTTGGATTAAACACTAAAGACGCAAACTCTATGTTTAATCGTTTAATGAGTGAAACTGGTTTATTTGGTCTTGGAATATTTATTTTTTTGATTCTTTCTGGTTTTGTTCGAAGACGGCACAATATCGATTCTAATTTATGGTTCATTTCATCTGCATGTTTAGTTATTATTCTAATAAACATGGGGCGTCAAGGTCATTATTTTTTAGCCGGTTTTCCTTTTTATGTATGGATTTACTACAAAGTAAAGATTGAGTCAATTAAGGTTTAATGAAAATAGTTTTCCTATATTCCGAACTAGCCCAATACACCTTAGATTGTATTAATCCTCTACCAAAAGGGTGGAAAATTAAAGTGGTCCATTGGCCCATCAACCCTGAAGCTCCCTTTGAATTTGATGTGGCAGAACATATTGAATTAATTCCTAAGAATGAAATCCAAAATCTACCAGAGTTTTTAGCAAAAGAAAACCCAACTGCCATTTTTGTGACCGGTTGGATAGACAAGGACTATTCAAAAGCATTGAAAAGCTTTAAAGGGGCTGCAAAAAAGGTCATCATGTTTGATACCTCATGGAAAGGAACCCTCAAACAACAAGCAGCGTTACTTTACCTTAAACCCTTTGTATCCAATACGTTTGATTTTGCCTTTGTAACCGGTAGCAAGCAAAAAGAGTACGCCCTAAAACTAGGAATTCCCAACACTAATATTTTCACCGGCCTCTATTCTGCCAACGTTTCCCAATTCCAGTCTTACCCTGAGCTAGGTCGAAGGGCTTTAAAAATCAATTCATCTGCCGTAGCTTCAGCGAAGGTGGAAAACCAATTCATCCGCCGTAGCTTTAGCGAAGGTGGAAAACCAAAAACCCTGCCTTCCCGGCAGGCAGGCAAGAACCAAAAACCAAAATCTATCCTCTACCTCGGCCGCTACGTCAAACACAAAGGCATCTTTGAACTATGGCAGGCCTATACTGAGTTGGTGGAAGAAGGATTTGATGATTGGAAGTTGATATGCGCCGGCACGGGCGATCAATGGGAAAACAGGGTAGAGCACCATAACATTGAGCACCTTGGTTTTGTACAACCCAAAGATTTTGGGCCTTTAATTCAACAAGCAACGTTTTATGTATTGCCCAGTCATTTTGAGCCATGGGGTGTGAGCGTTCATGAAATGGCAGCCGCCGGTTTGCCCATGGTGTTGAGTGACCAAGTGGGAGCCAAAGAAGCCTTTTTAGCAGAAGGTAAAAATGGATTTACTTTTCAAGGTGGAGACAAAGAAGCCTTAAAAGCCGCCCTAAAAAAAATGATGCAAAAATCTCCTAATGAATTAGCCGAAATGGGAAATGTAAGTCAACAACTCGCCCAAAAAATCACCCCACAAAAATGGGTAGAAACAGTAATGGAAATGGTGAATTCTTAACCGCTTTAACCGCGGAGAGCACAAAGGAGGCGCAAAGGAACCGCAGAGTATTCAAAGCTCGTCCGTTCGAGTATCGGCCGCTAGGGTGATGTATCGAGAACCGGCATTTTTAGATTGTAGTGGTTTATCAATGTTTTGTTTACTTCTCGCAGCATCTTATTATTCAAAATTCATAATTATCAATTATTCATTGGTTCGTCACTCCGAGAGAAGCTCAACCAAAGGGAGAGTTGAACGATGGAGTCTCCATAATTGAATTGACTATATTCAACATTTAACATTCATCATTAATTAGGGAGTTCCTTCGGTCACTTCGTCCATTGCATTCCCGAGTTTCCCTCTGGAAGACGTAATAGGTTTTTGTTTTTGATGGTTTAAAATTCCTTTGCGAACTCAGCGAAAAACTCTGCACCCTCTGCGATTAACCCCGAAGCATCCTTCACTCAGAGCCCCGAGTATTCGTTGCGAACCTACCTGGCGGATAGGCAGGGAGTCTCCTAAACAACTTTGAAAAAAATAAAACATAGATCTCTCCACTAAGGTCGAGATGACTTTTTCAAAAAGTATGATAAATGGGTTGAAAAAAATACAAAAACCTTTCTTATATTTAAAAACCTAATAGTAGCTTTAGACTGTCGACTCTCAACTATTGACTCCCAACTCCAAGCTAAGCAACTACCCAACTAGTTGTCTCTTCAGATTTAAATCGGTTGACTATTTGCAAATGAGCTTTACATCCGAGCCTTCAAAATTCTCATCAACCCTTCCTCTAATTGGGTGGAAGGTTTTGATCCGGTAAGTTTTTCCAATTTAGCAGAGCTCCCAACTCGTCTTTCTACTTCATAATCGTAGCGCTTTTTAGGAGCATCAATGTATTTGATTTCTGAGCTTGATTGAGTGACTTTCTTAATGGTAAAAGCAAGATCCTCAATGCAACCCTCATTTTCATTGGCAATATTTACAATGTGATAGCCGGATACTTTTTCCATCAAAGAAATACAAGCATCTACTGTATCGTCTATCCAGGTAAAATCGCGAGTTTGTTTACCATTTCCAAACACCGTAATAGGGTCTCCTTTTTGAGCCTGCTCAATAAACCTAGGAATCACCATACGATTATCCTGCTTAGGCCCATACACATTAAAAAACCGAAGCGCAATAGCATCCAATCCTTTTTCTTCGTTTAAAGCACCTAAATAAATTTCATTGTAACGTTTCGCCATTGCGTAAGAGGTACGGGGGTCAACAATAATATCTTCTGTTACAGCCTGTTCAATAGCATTATGACCGTATATTCCACTAGTGGATGCGTACAAAACCTTTTTTATTCCATTGACCTGACATGCTTCGGCAACATGTTGCATGCCTATGGTTTCTACCTCCATGGTTTCAACGGGATTATCGGCAACGATATCTACCCCTAAAACGGCAGCAAGGTGAAAAATCACATCACACCCGGATGAACTTAAAATCACTTTGTCCTTATCTCTTACATCACCTTTGATAAAAGTGATTTTTTTCATGGTGTCATGGTCTATTTTGTTACCTCGTAATAAGTTATCATACACCATGACTTCATGACCGAGATCTACCAATTTTTCAACAAGAGAACTACCTATAAAACCTGCCCCACCCGTTACAAATATCTTTTTAGCATCCATTTTAAAGATTTTACGCAAATATGAAGTATTAACCTTAAAATTGCTTTGAAAGTTTTAGATAGTTTGATCATCCTCGGCATTTCTTCTTTTTACCACGATTCAGCGGCAGCCCTAATCCAACATGGAGAAATTATTGCTGCAGCTCAAGAGGAGCGCTTTACCCGAAAAAAACACGATTCGTCATTTCCTATCAATGCCATTAATTATTGTTTAGAGGAGGCGGGAATAGACTTATCAAAAGTTGATCAAGTTGTGTTTTACGATAAGCCCTTGATCAAGTTCGAGAGGTTATTGGAAACCTACTATGCCTTCACACCTCAGGGATTATCAAGCTTTATTCGGTCCATGCCGGTTTGGCTGAAAGAGAAAATGTTTATCAAGCGTGAAATCAGATCACAACTAAAGACCATAGAAGGATATCACAATAACTTAAAAATTACCTTCCCAGAACATCATTTGTCTCATGCTGCCTCGGCGTTTTATCTTTCCCCATTTCAGGAAGCTGCCATTCTCACACTTGATGGTGTAGGGGAGTGGGCTACAGCTTCCATCGCCTATGGAAAAGGCAAACACATCAAGCTTTTAAAAGAATTACATTTTCCACATAGCTTGGGTTTGTTGTACTCTGCCATCACCTATTTTTTAGGCTTTCGCGTAAATTCAGGGGAATACAAATTAATGGGATTGGCCCCTTATGGTAATCCAAATAGTGAGCAGGTAAATTCTTACATCAAAATTCTTAAATCCCAAATCATAAATATCCACGAGGATGGTTCCATTTGGTTAAACCAGAAATATTTCAATTATGCTATAGGGTTGCGAATGGTAGTTGACCAAAAATGGGAAAGTTTGTTTGGGTTCAAGAGAAGAAAGCCAGAAGATGAAATTTTGCAACACCACTGTAATTTGGGGTTGGCTATTCAGCAGGTTACCGAAGAGGTGATGCTAAAAATGACACAATACGCGGCTGACCTTACCGGAAGTAAAAACTTGTGTATGGCAGGCGGAGTCGCACTAAATTGTGTGGCAAACGGAAAGTTGTTGAAATCCAAGGTGTTCGAAAATGTTTTTATACAACCCGCTGCCGGAGATGCAGGAGGAGCGTTAGGAGCGGCGTTGGCGACCTATCATATTCATCAACAAAAAGAAAGAGTTGTGGATGACTCAAAAATGGATGCCATGAAAGGTTCTTATTTGGGTCCTGAAATAACAAATGATGAAATTAATCACGTGATCAAAAAATACAAGGCATCAGGAAAAAAGGTTGAGGATTTTGATGTTTTAGCTAATGAGGTCGCCTCGTTTTTAGCAGAGGGTAAAGCTGTGGGTTGGGTTCAAGGTAGGATGGAATTTGGTCCACGCGCATTAGGAGGAAGAAGTATTTTAGGTGATGCGAGGAACCCTGAAATGCAGAAAAAACTCAACTTGAAGATAAAGTACAGAGAGTCCTTTAGACCTTTTGCTCCATCTGTTTTAGCAGAAGATTGTTTAGACTTTTTCGAGCAGGAAACGCCGTCACCCTACATGTTATTGGTGCAGTCGGTACAACAAAAAAGAAGAAACAAGTTACCTGATGATTATCAAGAAAGAAATTTGCGAGATAAACTATATGTAGAGCGCTCTGATATTCCTGCAGTTACCCACATAGATTTTTCTGCAAGAATCCAAACAGTCCATAAAGAGACGAACCCAAGGTATCATCAATTGATTTCATCGTTTAAGGCCTTAACCGGTTATGGTTTGGTGGTAAATACCAGTTTTAATGTTCGTGGTGAACCCATTGTTTGCACTGCAGAAGATGCTTACAGATGTTTTATGCGGACCGAAATGGATGTATTGGTGATAGGGGATTTTGTGTTTTATAAAGAGGATCAACCACATTGGGAGGATACGGATCATTGGAAGGAGGAGTTTGTATTGGATTAATTTTAGCCGCAAAGGGAGCAAAGATTGCGCTAAGTTCGTTGCGTTAAATAAGGAAAAAAATATAAATGGATCATCTTTCAGAAAATGAGATAGCTACAAGAGTTATTGGGATAGCAATCGAGGTACATTCTGCATTAGGCCCTGGTTTATTAGAAAGTGCATACCAAGAATGTTTAGCATACAAACTAGAAGAGGCAGGGTTTAGGGTTGAAAAGGCAAAACCTATGCCCGTAGTATTTGAAAAGGTTAGATTAGATGTGGGTTATAGAGTAGATCTACTCGTTGAAAATAAATTAGTTATTGAGTTAAAAAGTGTTGAGGCTTTAAATGACGTCCATCTTGCTCAAACTTTAACTTATCTTAAGTTGGGTAAATTTAAGTTAGGGTTATTGATTAATTTCAATGTAAATCTTTTAAAAAACGGAATTAGAAGAGTAGTTAATGGATTATAATTTCTTGGTTTGCTTCGCGAAAAACTCGGTGAATTCTGAGGCTATTTTTTAAGATAGAATTTCTTTTTTTACCAACCAATAACTCACCTTCTAAAATCTACTTATTCTCTTTGCTAACCCTCAGAGACCTTTGCGGATAAAACACTCCACATAAAGTAAAACAAATAGATAAAACTTATTAACCTTTGTTTACTCAGCAAAATCTTTGCGACCTTTGCGGTTAAGTAAATGGATTTTTTAAAAGATTTATGGGGATTTTTAAAAGAGCGAAAAAAGTTTTGGCTCGCCCCGGTAATCATTGTGCTATTATTACTCGGAATTTTATTAGTGATAGGCGGAGGAAGCGCTGTGGCGCCGTTTATTTATACATTGTTTTAATAAACCGCTGAGAAGCCAAAGTAGGCGCTAAGATCACTGAGGACTTTTAAGTAGACCTTTGTGTGCTCCGTGATAACTTTGCGATTAGTCAGTATCTGTACAGCAAAAAACATTTGTTTTTTTCAATAATTAATGTAATCAACTACTCAGGTTAAATCTTGTTATTTGCAAATTCAGCGAAACCTTTAAGACCTTCACGGCTATTCCTTAAGAAAGAATTTCCAATTATTTACCACTTTGCATTGGTTGTTACATTCTATTTGAGCTCTTTGCGTAAAAATCTTTGCGACCTTTGCGGTTAAACAATGAACAAAAAACAATACCAATCTTTACTCATTATTGTCCTAGGCTTTTTAGCCTTAGGCTATATTTTCGATTTACAATATTTGTACTATTTCGGTCTTGGAATAGGTTTAGTTTCCATCATTATTCCTCCCCTTGGCAAATTAATCCTAAAGGGTTGGGAGTCGCTCGCTCAAGTGTTAGGTTGGGTTAATTCTAGGATTTTGTTGACTTTGGTTTTTTATTTGATTTTAACTCCAGTTGCTTTAATCTCTCGTATTTTCAATCGAGATAAACTCAACCTCAAACGAAAGGAAAGAACCACCATGTGGGTTACACGGAACCATCAATTTGAACCAAAAGATTTAGATAATCCTTGGTAGTTTTTAACCGCCAAGAGCGCAAAGAAGGCACAAAGAATACTAAATAAAAATGAGTTAAATTAAAATTCATCCCCATTCTCAT
>JAAZVO010000101.1 GCA_018623405.1 Crocinitomicaceae bacterium | reverse complement strand
GTAGGTGTTATTCCGGGTAGATTTTATTTTAAATAATTACCTAACCAAAAACACAAGAAACAATTAGAATAAAAACGGTTAAACTGAAAAATCGGAGCAAAGGGGTAATTTTTTGAAAATAATTATTCCTTTGGTTTATTAATTGAACACCAATAAAAAAGGGAGCTCACAGTCCCTCATATTATTCTAAATTTATCTGAACTTTCTCGGCATTTTCCCATTATGTTAATCGCAAAATCACATATAATAGGGTTGGGAATTATGTTAGTAATGAATTTGAAGTTAACTTACTTCTCACAAAACAACAACCCTAACTCAATATCTCTGTAGTCTAACTTTCCCTTTAAAGCTTTGTGGATAGGAGCCAACTTGATATGGCCATTTTGTGAGTACAATTCTTCTTCTGTTTTTTTAGCTTTTTCAAGCCCCTCTTGTATTTGCTTAATTAACTCATCAGACGGTTTAACCCTTGAAAAATCGTAATCAGGAACTTCCATTTGTATAACCAAAAAATGCCTTAAAACAGTTTGCTCGGTTAACCCTCTTTCTTTAGCAATTTCATTAAGTGATAAACCCTCTTCTAACAACTCATGGGTTTTTTCATAAGTATTGATTTTTGTTGTTTTAGTGGCTTTTTTGTTGGTGTTACCTTTTGGTGTTAGTGGTTTTAAAATTCCATTGTTGTTTTTTATGAATTCTTTAGCGAGTTGTGCCAATTCTTTTTCCTCGAATATTTGTTCTGCACGCTTGCTTAATTGCTGAAATCTTTGATCGGCTTTAAAAGCTAACGAGTCAACTTGCATTGAGGTAGTATTAAACCCTAGCAGTTTTAGGCCTTCAATTTCTTTTACCCTTGAAAGGGCCACATAACCTTGTCCTACTTCAAACGTTTTGGTTAAGTCAATTTCAGCAGCATCCAATGTCATTCCTTGGCTTTTATGTACCGTTATGGCCCATGCCAACCTAAGTGGAAGTTGCTCGAATGAAGCCAAAGTTTTTCCTTTTTCGTCTTCCATTGGCCATATTTCAGGCTTTACAAAAATGTTTCTCCCGCTGTTGGTTTTTACCAAAGGAAGTTTTTTCCCGTCTTCATTTTCCCAAAAATCGAAAACCTTACCCAAGGTTCCATTTACATAACCTTCTTCACTATTGTTTTTTACAAACATCACCTTAGTGTCTTTTTTTAGCTTGAGGTCTTCTGGAGCCATAACTGACTTGGTGAGTAACTCTCTTAGCTTTTCATTTCCTTTGGTTTTGGCTTTAAAAACACGGGCTTGCCCTTTCAATTTTTTAAACTCCTCTTCATTAATGCGATCAACATCAATGTTGTGGGTATAAAGTTTTGTAACCTCACCTTCGGGTTTGTTATTTCTAGCCTCATGCAATAGCTTTCTGCTTTCGTCGCTTACTTTTTGAGCCCTAAATTCATCTAATATTTTGCTTAAACTGTTGGCTTTTTGTCTAAATTGTTTAGTGAGGTAACAAACGGTAAAATCAGCTTCAACCCATGCAGGTGCCATAAAACAAAACTTTTCTTTTGAGGGCTCATTTTCTTTGCTTACCGGAGGTAATTGAAAAAAGTCTCCTGAGGCAATAACCTGTAATCCCCCAAAGGGCTCATTCGATTCTCTTAGGTATTTTAAAACCTTATTAACTAGCTCAAACTGCTTTTGGTGCAGCATGCTAATTTCATCAATAATAAGCGTGTGAGCAGCTTCAACATTTTTAACCACGTACTTTTTTTCTTTTAGTTTTTTTAAGTCTGAAGTTTTTAAGGAATCATTAATGCCAATGCCGCACCAACTGTGTATTGTTTGGCCATTCATGTGGGTGGCTGCAATTCCGGTAGAGGCTGTGGTAGCAACTTTTAGCTTATGCTTTTTGAGGTAAGAAATGTACTCATTAAGCAGGTGGGTTTTTCCGGTACCTGCAGAGCCGGTTAAAAAAACATTTTTTCCAGATTTAAGAATTTCTAGCGCCTTCGCTTGCTCCATAGCAGTTCAAAGAAAATAATTTAGTTCGAAGTATCCTTGTACATCGTTAATTAAGTGAAAACTAAATAGCCTGCTTAGCTAAAATTCTAGAGCTTTTTTTTAGGGATAATACAAACCAGAATCTGGACCTACAGGCCATCCTAAAAGTAGCCAAGCAACTAAAATTGCTACCCAAACTAAAAAGAAAAAGAAGGTGTAAGGAAGCATAGTGGCAACGATAGTCCCAATTCCTGCCTTGCTATCATAGCGCTGAAAAAAGGCTACAATCAACGCAAAGTATGACATCATTGGAGAAATAATATTGGTAACTGAATCACCAATTCGGTAAGTGTTTTGAACCAGCTCTGGAGAATAACCCAAGATCATAAACATGGGGATAAATGCAGGAGCAAGTATTGCCCACTTTGCCGAAGCACTACCCATAAAAAGGTTTAGCGTACCAACAAGAATGATAAATATTATCATCAAGGGAATTGCACCAAGGTTTAAGGAACTGATAAAGCCTGCTGATTCAATGGCAAATATTAACCCGATGTTTGTCCATTTGAAATAAGCCACAAATTGTGATGCGAAGAAGGTAAGCACAATATAAATCCCTAAGGTTTCCATGGCCTTACCCATACCTTTCATTACATCAGCATCGTTTTTATATGTTTTTGCTCCAATGCCATAAGCTATACCTAAAACAGCAGCAGCAATAAAAATTAGCGCCACAATACCCATCAGAAATGGTGAACGAAGCAAATCTCCATTTTCACCTCTTAAAAAGCCATTTTCTGGAAGTACTCCCCATAGGATTATTGCTGTTAGTGCAGCACCGGCAACCAAAGCAAATTTTAACCCTCTTTTTTCATCGCCTGTTAAGTCTCTTAACTCCTCCGGTTTTTCATCTCCATCGTAAATTCCTAAACGAGGTATTACAATTTTTTCTGTAACCCATGTACCTACTGCGGCAATAAAAAAGGTAGATACAAACATGAAGTAAAAGTTTGCTGCAGGGTTCACCAGATATTCAGGTTCAATTATTTGGGCAGCTTCTTCAGAAAGCCCTGCCAAAAGCGGGTCTATGGTTCCTAAAAGTAAATTGGCGCTATACCCACCTGAAACACCGGCAAATGCTGCCGCTAAGCCCGCTAAGGGATGACGCCCAACTGCAAGAAATATGATGGCTCCAAGCGGAACAAGCAAAACATACCCTACCTCGCTTGCCGTATTGGATAAAATCGCTGTAAAAACAATTACAAAAGTTAACAACCTTTTTGGCGCTGAAGTAACCAAAAGCCTTAATGCTGTAGCAATAAATCCGCTACTTTCAGCAATTCCAATTCCTAGCATGGCCACTAATACAGTTCCTAATGGAGCAAAGCTGGTAAAGTTGGTTACCATTTCTTTTAATATTCTAGCCAATCCATCTCGAGACATTAAGTTCACAGGTTCTATGATATCTTTTGTGCGAGGGTGAATAGCTTGTATGTCAAAGAGGTTTAAAAAACCAGAAAGAAATACTACTAGCAATGCAAAAATTCCGAAGAGGGTTGCAGGGTGTGGCAGCGCATTTCCTCCCTTTTCTACAATATTTAAAAACTTAGCGAGATATTTATTATTCATGTTTTGCGTAAATCTTTGATTTTTCTAGCAGAAAAACCTTAAATGCTTAAACTACTGTTCCATAGCAGACTTCCATCTCCATAGCTAAGAAATCTGAAATCATTTTCTAAAGCATAATTATAAACCTTTTTCCAGTCTTCACCTACAAATGCATAGATAAGCAATAATAAAGTGCTTTTTGGTTGGTGGAAATTGGTTAAAATTCCATCAGCCATTTTTAGGTCATAACCCGGAGCAATAATTATTTGTGTTTCACCTTTAAGCTCTTCTAATTTGTTATCGTCCATAAACTGTAACAAATTGTCTATGGTTGCTTTTCTTGAAAGCAATGTATTCTTTGATGCGTAAGGTTCCCACTGAGGCAGGAAAAAGTAACCATTATTAAAATACTTCTCAGGGTTTTGTCCTATCCAGAATAAACTTTCAAGTGTTCTTAATGATGTGGTGCCTACCGGTACAACGCGTTCCCACATTTGGGCTAAACTCTTTAGTGATGCTTTACTAACAACAAAAAACTCTTCATGCATTTGGTGATCTCCAATGGTTTCACTTTTTACAGGTAAAAAAGTTCCCGCGCCAACATGCAAGGTAACCTCAGTTTGTTGAATGCCTTTTTTATTTAGTTCGGAAAAAACCCTATCGGTAAAGTGCAGCCCGGCTGTTGGGGCAGCCACACTTCCTTGATTTTTTGCGTAAACCGTTTGGTATCGATCTAGGTCTAGTGCTTCGGTTGCTCTATTTAAATAGGGTGGAAGTGGCAAAATTCCGAAATGATCTAAAATCTCGGCAAAAGTCATTGAGTTGTTCCAGCTAAACTCTACCGCAGGGTTTGGATTTTTTTGAATTAACGAAACAGAAAGCTCTACTCCTTTATGCTTTTTTGTTAGGGTTTCTCCTTTCCAACGTTTTGCATTTCCTAACATGCAATTCCAATTCACCTTGCCAATTGATGACATAGCGGTTGCAATTTCGCTTTCAAATGGCTCTAAACAAAACACTTCAATATTTGCACCGGTTGGTTTTTGAAAAAACAACCTTGCCTGAATTACTTTGGTGTTATTGAAAACTAAATGAGCATTTTGTGGGAGTTGTTTGGCAAGTTCAAAGTAGTTTACAGTACTTATTTTTCCATATTCATAGGTAAGTAATTTCGATGCATCTCGAACTTCAAGTGGGTATTTAGCTATGCGGTGGTCTGGTAGTTGGTAGTCAAAGTCCTCTATCCGTATGTTCTTGGGGTCTTTCAAAGTATTGTTTTTGCAAAAATGTGGGTTAAGTTACAACATGAGGTTATTTATTGTTTAGTTTGTGATGGAATTACTACCAATGAGAAAAATATTTTACTTTTTATTGATTGCTTTTCTTGCCTCTTGTAATGCAAACCAAGAAAAGCGGTCTTTAACAGGAAATTACCTGTTTAATGTTGTTTTCGAAGCAGAAAATGAATCTTTTAACCTGCCTTTTAACCTTTTAATTAATAAAGACTCTTCAATTTCAATAACAAATGGAGGAGAGCAAATAAAAGTAACCGAAGCAGTTTGGATGGGGGATAGCCTCTTTTTTCAAATGCCTGTTTTTATGACTGAATTTCAGCTTCAGTACACAAATGGTGAATTTGAAGGGGTTTGGATAAAAAAAGACAGGGAAGAGCCCGTAAAACATCCTGTTTTTTCTCAAAAAAATGCACCAAGGTTTAATGCTCAAAAATCAAAACTTAATGTTTCAGGAAAATGGAAAACCACTTTTTCTTATCCTAATGGTGAGCAATATTTAGCGATAGGTGAATTTAAACAAGAGGGTAGCGTGGTTACCGGAACCTTCATGACAGAAACCGGAGATTATCGTTTTTTGGAAGGAGTTGTTTCTGGAGATAGCCTCAAACTTTCAACTTTTGATGGGGCTCATGCATTTTTATTCTTGGCTCAAAAACAAGCAGAAAAAATATCCGGAATTTTTAAAGCATCGCATACTCATTTAGAGTTTTTTGAAATGGAGAAAGACCCTAGCTTTAAGTTAGCTGATGCAAATACCCTCACCTTTTTGAAGCCCGGTTACCAGTCATTAGAGTTTTCTTTTCCAATGCTGGATGGAGACTCAGTAAGGTTTCCTTCAAGCCGGTTTGAAAATAAGGTGGTAATTGTTCAACTCATGGGTTCTTGGTGCCCAAACTGCATGGATGAAACTGCTTTTTTCAACGAATTGCATCAAAAATATAGTAATAAAGGGCTTGAGATTATTTCAGTGGGTTTTGAGCGATTTAAGGATGTTCAGAAGTCTATGAAGGCTGTGCAAAGGGTAAAAAATCATTTTGGAACCGAATACATTTTTGCTCTCGGCGGAATATCAAGAAAAGAAACTGCCGCAGAGGCATTTCCTATGCTCAATCATGTAATGAGTTTTCCTACATCAATATTTGTCGATAAAAAAGGTGAAGTAAGAAAAATACATACTGGGTTTTCCGGGCCGGGTACTTCAAAATACAATCAGTTTGTTGAAGAAACAACTTCATTTATTGAATTACTGCTCAACGAATAAATCTACCTTCGCCTCATGAAAATGCTTGTAAAAACCTTATTTGGGCTAGAAGAAGTTTGTGCTAAAGAAATTAAAGCCTTGGGCGGAGAGCAAATAATGTTGTTGAATAGAGCAGTAAAATTTGAAGGTGATACAGCCTTACTTTACAAGGCCAACCTAAAACTTAGAACTGCTTTAAGAGTGTTAGTGCCTATTGCCAATTTTAAGGCTCATAACGAACATGAGCTTTACGAACAAGTAAAAAATATCGATTGGTCTGAATATCTCTCCATACACAAGACTTTTGCTGTTGATGGAGTTACCTCGGGCGAAACCTTCACCCACTCGCATTATGTGGCTTTAAAAACAAAAGATGCAATTGCCGATCAGTTTTCTGAGCAACTTGGTAAAAGGCCATGCGTGGAGGTAAAAAGTCCTGATGTTCGAATAAATGTGCATATTTTCGAAAAAGAGTGTACTATTTCCCTAGATAGCTCAGGAGACCAACTTGGATTAAGAGGTTATAGAACTGAAAAGGTTTTTGCCCCGTTAAGCGAAGTTTTGGCAGCAGGAATTATCCTATTATCAGGATGGGATAAAAAAACGGAGCTTTTTGATGGAATGTGTGGCTCAGGAACATTTGCTATAGAGGCCGCCCTAATTGCTACTAATACTCCACCGGGGTTAAACAGGAAGTTTGGTTTTCAAAACTGGTTAAATTTTAATGAAATGCTTTGGGAACAAGTTTTAAAAGAAGCTGTGGAACAAAAAGAGCCAACATCTACCACAATTTCTGCTCAAGATATTTCTAAAAGAGCAATGAAAATTGCAAGAGCAAACGCCGAAAGAGCAGGAGTTGCAAAATGGATTGATTTTAAGCAAGAAGATTTTATGGTGGCTCGACGAAGGACACAAAAAGCCCACGTAATTTTAAATCCGCCCTATGGCGAAAGGTTGCAATTAAGGCAGGAGCTTAATTTTTACAGAGATATTGGCTCTACCTTAAAGCATAATTTTCCAGGCTGTAACGCCTGGATTTTAAGCTCTAACATGGAAGCATTAAAGCTTATTGGTTTAAAACCATTGAAAAAAATCCCGCTGTATAATGGAAAGCTAGAGTGTAAGTTGCAAGGCTATGAGTTGTTTCCGGGTAAAAGAAAAGAGCATGTAAGGGGCAAGAGGCCCAGAATCAGTTAGTATTTTTGTAAAAAAAATAAAATGGAAGAAAGAACAGAACTCTCTGAAGTAGGTGAATTTGGATTGATAAAAAAAATTGAAGAAGCTGTAAAAATCTCTCTTTCTTCTACAATTAAGGGTATTGGCGATGATGCCGCCGTTTTAGACCCTGAAAACAAAAAATTGCTTATCAGTTCTGATATGCTAAACGAGGGGGTTCACTTCGATCTTTCATATACTCCTTTAAAGCATTTAGGCTACAAAGCGGCCATTGTAAACTTTTCAGATATTTTGGCTATGAATGCTTACCCTTCTCAAATCACAGTTAGTCTTGGGTTGTCTAATAGGTTTTCGTTAGAGGCGGTTGACGAGATTTACGAAGGAATATTAAAAGCTTGCGATTTATACAATGTTGATTTGGTTGGTGGTGATACTACATCAACCTTATCGGGTTTAGTGATATCTATAACTGTTGTTGGATACCAAGAAAAAGATAAAATAGTTTACAGAGATGGCGCAAAAGAAGGCGACCTTATTTGTGTTTCAGGTGATTTAGGCTCCGCTTACATGGGGTTACAAATCTTAGAAAGAGAAAAACAAATATTTAAGGAAGACCCTCGTGTGCAGCCAGACCTCTCAAACAACGATTACATTTTAGAAAGACAGTTGAAGCCTGAAGCACGAAAAGACATTGTAAGAGAATTAGAAACTCGTGGAGTTTTACCAACTTCAATGATTGATGTTTCTGATGGCTTAGTTTCAGAACTTTTTCATATTGCTGATAAGTCTAAAGTTGGCGCCACAATTTATGCTGATAAAATTCCAATCGATGCCCAAACAGCCAACAGAGCAGATGAGTTTCAGTTAGCGCCTGAAACAGTTGCCCTAAATGGGGGTGAAGATTATGAACTGCTTTTTACTATTAAACAAGCTGATTATGCAAAGGTTAGAGATTGGAAGCAAATTGCCATAATAGGTCATATTACCGATGAAGCAGAAAGTGTAAAAATGGTTTCGCAAACAGGCTCTATCATAAACCTTAAAGCCCAAGGTTGGGATGCATTTTTAAATAAAGAGCGCAAGTCCGATTCAAAATAAATCGACACAAAGCCACTAATTTCAACTTAGTTTTTTGCCTTTTACCTCAAAAAGTTATCCACCCAAAAAACGGTGAACCGGTTTCTTAAGCATTTTCATCAAAAAGCACTACTTTGGTATTAATGCCACGCTACCTAATCATATTAATTCTAACCTTTTGCCTTGGGGTAAATTCTGTTGCTTCTCCATTTTTTGATAGATTTTCAAAAAAAGATGGATTAATCTC
>JAAZVO010000100.1 GCA_018623405.1 Crocinitomicaceae bacterium | reverse complement strand
GCTATTTGTTTAGCCGAAAGCAGCTTCATTGCGATATAGTTTTATGTATTTGGATAACTTGGGGAATTAATAATTTCAACTCTGAATTATCTATAAAAAAATCGCTTAAAGATTCCTTTTTGGTATCTGACCATTGTTGATTTATTCTCTTTAAAACCTCAGTTCTAGTTACATTATCCCGCTTCATAACCCTAGATATCCTTAACTCCTCAGGCGCTTTCACATATATTATTTTTTCGAGCGATTTGTATGAGCCGCTTTCAAAGAGAATTGCAGCTTCTTTTAGAATGTAGGGAGCATTTTGAGCACTAAGCCATTCTTCATAGAAATTGGCTACAGCAGGATGCACAAAGCTATTTAGCATTAGCAGTTTTTGGGAATCATTAAAAACTATTTGAGCTAACTTTTGCCTATTTAATTGATTTGATGAATAAATATCATCGCCAAAATATGTTTTTACTTTTTCAATAAGTTCAGGTGAATTGTTCAATAAGAATTTCCCTGCATCATCAGCATAAAATACAGGAATATTAAGTGCTTCAAAAACCTTACAAACTGTAGATTTTCCGCTACCAATACCACCTGTTATTCCTATTTGTTTCAAGGGGAAATTAAAATAAATTCAACAAATTGTGGTTCAAACGAAACTAGTTTGGCTGCAGGGTTATTTACCTCAACTAAAATTGGTAATTTACTTATTTGAGTATAACTTGAATCTAAAATTACCCTCGCCTCAAAACTTGAAGCTTCAATTGTTTTATATAAACTAACAGGAGCTAAAAACTTTATTTCTGCATGCTTTGGCACTAATACTATTTTGTTGCTCAAACTATCGGGCTCTACAGTTAAAGGTAAGGTAAAACTACCTTCAGATAACCTATCAACCTCTACTTTAACCTCTACGTTATTTGTTTCGCAACTTAAATTATTTGGTACCAACAATTCTACCTCAAAGGCTAGATTTTCATCTACTTTATTAAACCTTTTAGCTTCTGTTTTTACAAAGTCTATAGTATCTAAAACATATTTAGGGCCGGTAACCTCTACCATATTTGGAATGGGTACTACCTCTTTTACAGAGAATTGACTTTCTGTTTCTACTGATATATCAGGATTAACCGTAACTACTTTTGTTAACCTTTCATCTAATTTTAGTTGAAGCGTATCTAGGAGTACTTTTTTTAAATTGTAATTAGAAGAGAAATCACCTGCAATTAATTCATAAATTTTCTCAGGCGAAACAGTAGCTGCTTTAAATTTTCCTTGCTTTTTTAAATCTATTCTTGAAATATCAAGCAATACAGAATCATCTTTGGCACCCCCAAAAGTTAAGAGGTTAAACCCAAAACCTTCTACTTCAAGTTTTATGGTTGATGGTAAGCTTTTAACTAATACTTGCCCTTTCGGAAGGTTTTTAATGCCAAACGGGAACTCTACCTGAGTATCATAAGTTTTGGTTAATGCATTAAGTAACCAAAAGGTTATTGCTATAAATAAGCATACTAAAAATGTATAAAAATTACCTGTAGGCTTAAACGCCGGTAACTTTTCAAACATTTTTAGTGTTAAACCCACATTTTATTTATTTAGGTTTTGGCCTAGCGGTGCTGCATTTTCTTGCCCGGTTGAGTATTCCATAGAAATTGCAGATCTTTCTATTTTAAGTCTCCCTCCACCTTCAGTTTCAATAACCACAGTAGTTTCTTTAATCTCCGCAATTTTTCCATGCACTCCTCCAATGGTTACTATTTTATCTCCCTTTTTAAGGCTTTCTCTAAACTTCTTGGTTTCTTTAGCCTTTTTAGTTTGAGGTCTAATCATGAAGAAATAAAATACCACCCCAATTAGTATTAAGGGTAATAAAGACATGATTGGATTTTGATCTCCCCCTGATGGAGCGAATAATAAGATGTTTTGTATTGTCATAATTTAATTTATTTCGGGCGCAATTATTTCTCCTGAAATTGCAACCACATTTGTTGATGGTTGCGTGTTTGCAACCACGGTTACTTTTTTATGTTGTCTTCCTTTTTTTCCTTCTGAGTTAAAAACCACGTTTAACTCTCCTTTTTCCCCCGGCTTAATAGGTTTTTTAGGCCACTCAGGAACAGTGCATCCACAGCTTCCTTTTGCGCTAGTTATTACTAAATCGGCCTCTCCTGTATTGGTAAACGTAAATGTGTGAGCTACTGATTCTCCTTGTGTGATTTCTCCAAACTCGAAAAGTTCTTCATCAAAAGTTAATACGGGTAGTTTAACATTTTCACCATCGCCGGCTGCAGTGTTAGGGTTTTTGACAATATCTGTTGAAACAGAACCACCTTCAGGAGCGCAAGAGAAAAATACTATTGAAACGAACAAAAACAATATGTTTTTCATCTTAAAAATTTTGGTAAAATTAAACATGATTTTATTCTTTTAACCCTCTTCCTAGCTTTCTAATTCTGTTCTCTCTTTTCCATTCTTGCACAACTCTATCTAAAATACCATTAATAAAGTTTTTGCTTTTGTAAGTGGAGAAGTTTTTGGCTAATTCAATGTACTCGTTCAAAGTAACCTTTACCGGAATACTAGAAAAGTGCTCTAATTCGCACATTCCCATTTTCATTAAAATAATATCAATTACAGCAATTCTATCTAACTCCCAATTATTGGTTTTTTTTGCAATAATATCGCTGTATTCATTTTCAAAAAGAATGGTCTTTTTAAGTAACTCTTTTATGAATTTGGTATCATCTTCTTCATCTTTAAGCAATGGAAACAAAACTTCTTTTATTGGCGAAGTATTTTCTTCTATTGCATTTATGGTTTTAGAGATATTCATATCTACAACTTCCATATCGGTATACCAATAAATACTTTGTTCATGCAAAAGGTGTTCAAAAACAGGCTCGTCTTGAATAAACTTTTCGTGTAGCGAAATCACAAATTTTTTGTCTGCTTTAAAATCGTTTTGAGGATGCTCCATGTAATTTATATACATATCGGAGTTTTTAATCTTACGCCAAGTTTTCTTTATATCGTCGAAATGATTTTGCCAATTAATTTTTTTCTTTTCCAACATCTCCTTTAACTCGATATTGTCTCTCAAGGTGGTTAGCACCTTATTTTCAACAAATCTTAAATTAGGATTTAGGTCCTCTTCTGTTGGTAGCCTCTTTTCTTTGTTTTGTTCAATATTTAATTCTGCAGCATGTAAAATATCTAAAAGAATAGCAAATCTGTATAAATAAAGATCGAACACCTTTCTTAAAGATTGCATCATATTTTTTTCTACAATGGCAATATCTACTCCCGGATTAGCGAAGTAAGCGTACAAAGCTTGGAAAACCTTTATTCTTAAAAACCTTCTGTTTAGCATTTATTTAGAAATTGGAAATTAGAGGAATGAATGAATGGTAACTTTGCAGGCGAATAAAAACCTTTTGTAAAGAATTAGGTTTGTTGAATAAATAGAAAAAAACTTTCCGCATAAAGAACGCCTGATTTTGGCGCCAAAAATAGATGAATATTAAAACCAACCAAGGCGTTTATTTCAAATAATGAAATCATTAAAATACCTCAACAAATATTTTTGGAAATATAAATGGCGCCTTGTACTAGGTACTTTATTCATCATATTGTCTAATTGGTTTGGAGTAGTTGCACCAAAGGTGGTTAGGGAGTCTATTGATTTTGCTGAAAAAGTATTAAAAAGCAATCAACAACAAGAAACCTATCAATACACCCTATTTGAGCATAGCCTTTATGCCTTTGACCTTAACTTAAGCCTTGCCAATATTTTTATTTTTCTTGGTGTACTTTATCTAGTGGTTTCAATAATTAAAGGTGTTTTCTTGTTTTTCACGAGACAAACCATCATTATGATGTCTAGGTACATAGAATTTGACCTGAAAAACGAAATCTTTAATCATTATCAAAATTTGAGCTTGGCATTTTACAAGCGCAACAATACAGGAGATTTAATGAATAGGATTTCTGAAGATGTAAGTAAAGTAAGAATGTATTTAGGTCCTGCTGTTATGTACTCCATTAACATGCTAGTGCTTTTCGTATTGGTGATTTATACCATGGTATCAATTAACCCAAAGCTCACGTTTTATGTTTTAGTTCCGCTACCAATCTTATCAATTAGCATTTATTACGTAAGCAACATCATAAATCAAAAAAGTGAACAGGTGCAAAGGCAACTATCTGTACTTTCAACTTTTGTGCAAGAGGCTTTTAGTGGAATAAGAGTAATTAAAGCTTATGCTCAATCTGAAGAGCGCTCAAAGAAATTTGAAGATGAATGTTTTACCTACCGATCAAAATCATTAGGGTTAGTTAAGGTAAATGCGGTATTTATGCCTTTAATGATGCTTCTTATAGGGTTAAGCACCATTCTAACAATATTTATCGGCGGTAAACTTTCCATTGCAGGAGAAGTTTCAACCGGAAACATAGCAGAGTTTGTGATTTATGTAAACATGCTTACTTGGCCTGTTGCCGCTCTTGGTTGGGTTACATCATTAACTCAAAGAGCAGCTGCTTCTCAAGAAAGATTAAATGAATTCTTAAACACAAAACCTGAAATTAGTAACCCTACAAATGAACCTTTAGAGGTTAAAGGGAACATTATTTTTAAAAACGTAGGTTTTACTTATCCGGATTCAGGAATAGAGGCTTTAAAAAACTTCAACCTAAATATAAAACAGGGGGAATCTTTAGCTATCTTAGGTAAAACAGGTTCAGGGAAATCTACTATCGCTAACTTAATTTGTAGATTATATGATACCACAGAAGGTCAAATTTTAGTTGATGGAAAACCTATTGACTCAATAAACCTTTCAAAATACAGGCAAGCAATTGGCTATGTACCACAAGAAGATTTCCTTTTCTCAGACAGTATAAAAAATAATATTGCTTTCGGTGCAGAAAACCCTGCCACTGCAAACTATGAATATGCTGCAAAAAAGGCTGAAGTATATCAAAACATCATAGATTTTCCTGATGGTTTTGAAACTAAGGTTGGTGAAAGAGGAATAACTTTATCGGGAGGTCAAAAGCAACGTGTAGCAATGGCAAGAGCAATTTTAAGGTCCCCTAGCATCTTAATTTTTGATGATTCATTATCTGCAGTAGATACTGAAACCGAAGACAAGATTATTGAAAACCTAAAAGGAATAATGACTAATAAAACAACAATAATTATTAGTCACAGAGTTTCATCTGTAAAACATTGCGATAAAATTGTTTTTCTTGAGGATGGAAAAGTTGCTGAACAAGGCAGTCACGAAGAACTAATTACCAAAGAAGGGTTATACTTTAATCTTTATCAGAAACAATTACTTGAAGAAGAGAAAGCAATTTCTTAACTTGACTGGTATTTGATTTTTTCAATAGATTTGTTAATGCTGAAAGACGCACAGACTTTTTATTGAAACTGAAAGAAGATGGAAGACAAAGCGCAAAATGACGGAACCGAGAACCGAGACCTCTATTCTAACGCTGTTAGAGCAGGAAAAAGAACTTACTTTTTTGATGTAAGATCTACCAGAAAAGAAGATTTTTATTTAACCATTACCGAGAGCAAACGCATTTACAACGATGATGGCTCTTACACCTACAAAAAGCGTAAAATCTTTATTTACAAAGAAGATTTCGAAAAATTTGGCGATGCCTTAAAAGAATCATTCATGAAGGTATTTGAACTCAACAAAGAAAGAAGTGATGAGCTCACCAACACTGTTGAGAATCAATTTACAGATGTTTCTTTTGAGGATTTAGAAAGAGATGAAACTCCCAAACAAGAAGAGTAGGGTTTAAAACTCAATAAACTCGTCTACCAAATTATTGATGAGATTTTTGGTTTCATCATCAATAATTAGGTCACCATCCATTAAGCCACCAATTCTAGAAATAGGAAGTTTATTAGGCATTACATTAACTTTTAAATAATGTAACACATTAGTGAGTTGGTCCATTCCTCTTAAATTACCTGCCCTGCCGGATGCAATACCAACTAATGCTGCCTTTTTCTTTTGAATTTCTTTCGGAAAAAATGAGTCTATAAATGCTTTAAGCACTCCAGGAAACCCACCATTGTATTCAGGTGAGATGATAATAAATTTATCAGCATTAGAAATATACTGGTTCACTAGCTCATCTAACAATAAATTTTCAACACCAAAAACACTGTTGTTAAATACAAAATCTTCGGGAAGTTTCTCTAAGGTTAAGTATTGGGCATCTTGTTGTTTATCAATCAATACCTTATGAATATACTCGGCAAATATTCGGGTTGAGTTGCTTGGTCGGTTTGTTCCACAAATAACAGTAATCATTCCAATTAACAGATTTTTGTTTAAAAATAGGGGGTTCAAAAACACACAAACCCCGCTTAGTCGGCTTACTTTTATAGCGTCAAATTACAGGTGTTCTGCATTTTCACTAAATAAACATCAAAGTAGCCTGTTAGTTGATAATAATTTAAAATTAATATGGGTAAAGTAATCGCAGTAGCAAATCAAAAAGGAGGGGTAGGAAAAACCACCACCGCAATTAATCTCGCAGGATGCCTAGGCGTTTTAGAGAAAAAAGTGCTTATTGTTGATGCCGACCCACAAGCAAATGCAACTTCTGGAGTAGGGTTTGAACCGCGAAACATTAAAACCAGTTTGTACGAATGTATGGTTTGTGATGTTGAGCCTCAAGATGTAATTTTACATACCGATACGCCAAACCTTGATGTTTTGCCAGGTCATATTGACCTAGTTGGAGCTGAAATTGAAATGATAAACTTGCCCAATCGTGAAAAAATGATGAGGGCAGTTATTAACAAAGTAAAAGACAACTACGATTTTATTATTGTTGATTGCTCACCTTCACTAGGATTAATAACTGTAAATGCCCTAACAGCTGCCGATTCGGTAATTATTCCTGTGCAATGTGAATATTTTGCACTAGAAGGTTTGGGTAAATTATTAAACACAGTTAAAATAGTTCAATCATTACTTAATCAACAACTTGAAATAGAAGGAATGCTATTAACCATGTACGATCAAAGGTTACGCTTAGCCAATCAAGTTGTTGAAGAAGTAAAAATGCATTTTCAAAATTTGGTGTTTGACACCATTATCTTTAGAAATACGAAATTAGGTGAGGCTCCATCACACGGAGAAACAATCATAATGCACGATGCTAGCAGCAAGGGGGCTGTAAATTATCTTAACTTTGCGAGAGAAATTCTTCAGAAGAATAACCTTACAAAAATTCGCGAAGAAGATAAATACATAGATATCCCCGATGGTCAATAAAAAAAGAGCGCTAGGAAGAGGATTAAGTGCATTATTAGAAAACGCAAACACAGATATTACCACCAGACTTTCTAATGAAAGTGATAAAACTTTGGGAAGTATTTCCGAAGTAGCAGTTTCTCAAATAGAAGCTAATCCATTTCAACCAAGAAGTTTATTTGAAGAAGAAGCTTTAATCGAGCTTTCAGAATCAATTAAAACATATGGCATAATTCAGCCTGTTACCCTTAGAAAAATGGGTAATGATAAGTTTCAACTAATAAGTGGTGAGAGAAGGTTTAGAGCATCTCAAATTGCAGGCTTAGAAAGAATTCCTGCATATGTTAGAGTGGCAGATGACCAAACAATGCTAGAAATGGCATTGGTAGAAAACATTCAACGCGAAAATTTAGATGCCATTGAAATTGCAATAAGTTTTAAGCGCTTAATTGAAGAGTGTGACCTAACACAAGAAAACCTCAGCGAGAAAGTATCCAAAAAACGCTCAACAGTTACTAACTATTTAAGACTTTTAAAGCTTCCTGCTGAAATTCAGTTGGGAATTAGAAAAAACTTAATCTCAATGGGGCATGCCCGAGCTTTGGTAGCTATTGAAGATGAAAACGAGCAACTAAAGCTATTTGAAAAAATTGTAAACGAGCAATTATCTGTTAGGCAAGTAGAAGCCTTGGTAAAAGGAATAACACCACAAAAGCCCAAGCCTGCCACTAAAAACTACCTTACTTCAGATCTTGAACATAGACGAAATTTTATTGCAGATCGTTTATCAAACAAAGTTGAGCTAAAACGCAGTAGAACAGGTACTGGTAAACTCATCATAAATTTCAAAAATGATGAAGATTTAAACCGTGTATTGTCGCTTTTGGAAAACCAATAATGAAGTTAAAGTTGTTTTTTTTCTTATTAAGTGTAGTACTCTACCCTACCTATACTATTGGGCAAACTGTAATAGCTGCCGATTCAAATATTATTGAAACTACCATAGCAATAGAAGAAGAACCTCATTCAGCAAAAAAGGCTGCAATTTATGCCGCTGCCCTTCCCGGTTTGGGTCATATCTACAATAAAAAGTATTGGAAATTACCTTTGGTCTATGGAGGCTTAGGTACCTCGGTTTATTTCATTGTTAGAAACCGTAGCTTTTACAATGAGTTTCTTACCTCCTATAAAGCTAGAATTGATGATGACCCCAACACCAATGATTTTTTATATTCAAACTTTTCTGATGGGCAGGTTTTAGAAAACCTTGAATTAACAAGAACTTGGCTAGAGTTATCAATTATTGCTACTGCGGGGGTCTATTTACTTCAAATTGTAGATGCAACAGTAGATG
>JAAZVO010000002.1 GCA_018623405.1 Crocinitomicaceae bacterium | reverse complement strand
TTTTAGATCATGCGTAAATTACTTTCTCTTTCACTTGTAGCCCTTGCAGGATTTTTTATGGTTTCGTGCGACGAAGATGCCGCACCACAAACTGATTTCGAATACCAAATTGACGGTAAGACTGTAACTTTCACTAATACAACTCAAGGTGAGGTAACTGAATACCTATGGCAATTTGGAGATGGAGCCACTTCAAGTGATCAAGACCCAGTTCACGAATATTCTGAAGGTGGAGATTATCTTGTAACTCTTTTAGCTAGAAACGAAAAAGGAGCAAAAGAAGAATCAAAAACTATTACCATTGAAGGTGGAGGAGACAATGCAGTTACCTTACCTACTATACCAGGAGCAGATGCCGCTTTAGTTGCAGTAAACAATAAAACATTTTCTGATCAAGCAGGTATTAGCATTGAAGTTGAAATAGGTTCAGCTGTTGCTGTTTTCTTTGATGCTTCAAACAACTATGTTGATGTTGGAAATGTTTCTATTAACGACAATGGATTAGATAAAAGCAATGCTAATTATTATTCTTACTATTCAACAGGAGAAAGTTTTTCTAACCCTGTAACTTGGAAAGTAGATGGTGCAGGCGAATTTGAAGCAATCAATCAAGAGGTAAATCTTCCATTTCCTACAATGGGTCAAATTACTTCAGGTGATGTTAAATTGGGTGCTGATTACGAATTAACCTTTAAATCTGCAATATCAGATGCTGATAGTGTTGTTATTGTTATTGGAGGCGGAAATGGGTCTTACCAAACTGTTGTTGCAAACAACAATACAAACACCTACACAATTTCGAGTGCAGATCTTCAAAATATTGGAACAGGTTCTGGATTGATTTCAGTTTCAGCTTACAATTATGTTATTGAAACTTTTGGTGACAAAAAAATTGGTTTTGCTCATCAAGGAAATGTTTCAAAAACTATTCAAGTAGCTCAATAAAAACATTCTTCAAAAAAAAAGGCCGCAAATTGCGGCCTTTTTTTTTTGCGCTATATTTGCAAAATGAAAAAGTGGGGATTGCTTTTTACTTTTTTTTCATTTTTTATCATTCAGCTTCACGCTATTGTTCCCCACCATCATCACAATAGCGAATCTTTTACAATTGAAGATAATAGCTCCGAAACAGAACTTATTGAGTTATTGTCTCATGTTTTTGAAATCGACCTAGGCGAAAATCATCTGTCTATTTACCAAAATGATACGGATGTTTCTTTCTCGCCATTGTTATCGGTTATTTCCCTTGAAGTTAACCATAAAGCAATTGTCCAAAACCAAAACTATTTACCCTTTTATCTTCAACGGTTTTACCAATCTCCACATTTGAAGAATACAAAAAATAAGGCTCCTCCAATTCTTGGTTAATTTAAACCTAGCCTTTTCCCCATTATTTTTTGTTTCTTAAAAATCATAAAACATGTTTGAGAGAATAATTGCGTTCTCATTGAAGAATAAAGCATTAATTTTAATTGCTGTAGTAGGCCTAATAGGATATGGCATTTACGCTGCATCAAAAATCCCATTAGATGCTGTTCCTGACATCACAAATAACCAAGTACAAGTTGTAACAACCTCCCCTAGTCTAGCACCACAAGAGGTAGAACAATTTATTACTTATCCTATAGAAATCTCTTTAGCCAATATTCCCGGGGCTAAAGAAATTCGTTCTATTTCAAGATACGGCTTATCTGTAATTACTGTTGTTTTCGAAGAAAATATGGATGTGCTCTCCTGTAGGCAATACGTAAAAGAGCAACTAGACATCGCAAAAAGCAACATTCCAAGTTCGCTAGGTAACCCTGAGCTTATGCCCATTACCACGGGATTAGGAGAAATTTACCAATATGTTCTTGAGGTAAAACCGGGTTATGAGCGAGGTTATTCAATAATGGAACTTAGAACCATTCAAGATTGGATAATAAAAAGACAATTAACTGGACTAAAAGGAATTGTTGAAGTAAGCTCATTTGGTGGTTTGGTAAAACAATATGAGGTTTCCTTAGATCCACAATTGCTTGAGGCAAATGATGTAAGCATTAAAGCCATTTTTGAAGCCTTATCGGCTAACAATCAAAACACAGGAGGAAGCTATATAGAGCAAGGTCCAAATGCATTTTATTTAAGAACTGAAGGCTTATTAAAGTCAATGGAGGATATTGAAAATGTAGTTGTTGTGCTAAGAGAGGGAAATCCAATTTTAATAAAGGATATCGCTAAAGTTAAACTTGGGGCTCCACCTCGTTATGGCGCTATGACGATGGATGGGAAAGGAGAAGTTGTTGGAGGAATTACCTTAATGCTAAAAGGTGCAAACTCTTCTGAGGCTATCAAAAATGTAAAATCTAGAATAAATGAGATTCAAAAATCATTGCCCGAAGGCATCATCATTAGCCCGTATTTAGACAGATCTAAACTGGTAAATAAAACAATCTCTACGGTAACAAACAACTTAGTAGAAGGTGGTTTAATCGTGATTTTTATTCTCATTTTATTACTAGGGAATTGGCGATCGGGAGTAGTAGTAGCATCAGTAATTCCATTAGCAATGTTGTTTGCCCTAATTATGATGCATTGGTTTGGCGTTTCTGCCAACTTAATGTCTTTAGGGGCAATAGATTTTGGGATTGTGGTAGATGGCGCCGTAATTATCGTTGAAAGTATAATCCATTCTTTGTTTTTGTACCATAATGGCAAAGTACTATCTCAAAAAGCCTTAGATGATGTTATTTATGGTGCTAGTGCAAAGCTTTCTAAATCTGCAGCATTTGGGGTATTTATAATATTAGTGGTTTTTATCCCCATCTTAACACTTGAAGGTATTGAAGGCAAAATGTTTACTCCGATGGCGCAAACCGTAAGTTTTGCAATATTGGGGGCTTTAATTTTATCTGTAACCTATATACCGGTAATTTCTTCTTTAGTGCTTAAAAAAGCAATAAAAGAAAAGGAAACTTTCTCTGATAAAATCATTGAAAAACTCAAAAAACTCTATTTACCAAGTTTAAAATATACTTTAAACAGGCCATACCAAGTTGTAGCAGCTAGTATTGTTGCTTTAGCTTTTGCACTTTTTGGTTTTGTTAATCTAGGTGGCGAATTTATTCCAACTATAGAGGAGGGCGACCTAGCCATGCAAATGACAATAAAACCCGGAAGTTCACTTCAGGAAAGTATTAAAACATCAACAAAAGCAGAGAAGATTTTAAAATCAAATTTTCCTGAGGTTATTCATGTTATTTCAAAAATAGGAACAGCGGAGGTACCTACAGACCCAATGGCAATTGAGGATGCTGATGTAATGATCATTTTAAAACCAAAAGAGCTTTGGGAGTCTGCATCAACCCGAGAGGAGTTAGTTGAAAAAATGAAAAAGGAACTTGAGGTAGTTCTAGGAGCAAGCTTTGAATTTACCCAACCTATACAACTTAGGTTTAACGAGCTCCTTACAGGGTCTAAGTCTGATATTAGTATTAAAATTTTTGGTGAAGACCTAGCAACACTTTCCGAATTAGGGAGAAAAGCTCAAAATTTAATTGAACCCATTAAAGGTGCCGGCGATGTTAAATTAGAGCAAACTGAAGGCTTTCCTCAGTTAAGTGTTTCCACAAAAAGAGAAAAGTTATCTGAATATGGTATTAGCGTTGAAGATGTAAACCAAACTCTAAGGGCTGCCTACGCAGGAGAAGAAGCAGGAGTTATTTATGAAGGTGAAAAAAGGTTTGCATTAACCATTAGGTTAGATGAATCAAAAAGAACCGAGTTAGATCTTTCATCACTTTTTGTAGAGTCTGCAAGTGGCCAAAAAGTACATCTTAATGAATTATGTGATGTTTCATTTAAAGAAGGCCCTATGCAGGTTTCAAGAGAAAATACCCAAAGACGCATTTCAGTTGGAATAAATGTAAGAAATAGAGATGTGGCTTCATTGGTAGAAGAAATAAAGCAAATACTTGAAACGAATTTAAAACTACCCGCAGGGTATTACATTTCTTATGGTGGGCAATTTGAAAACTTACAAAGAGCCCAAAAAAGATTAGGTTTTGTAGTTCCGGTTTCGTTGCTTTTAATTCTGTTTTTATTGTTTGCCGCCTTTGGCAAAATAAAATATGCATTGCTTATTTTTTCAGGGGTGCCCTTCGCTGCAATTGGCGGCGTTGCAGCACTTTACATTAGAGGAATGCCTTTTTCTATTTCTGCAGGTATAGGTTTTATAGCACTTTTTGGGGTTGCTGTGCTAAACGGAATTGTTCTGCTCAGTTATATGATTGAGTTAGAAAAAGAAAATTCCTACAATTTAAAAGACTTAATTTTAAAAGCAGGAGCAACAAGGTTAAGTCCCGTTATTATGACTGCAGCTGTAGCATCGTTTGGTTTTTTGCCCATGGCAATTTCTGCAAGTGAGGGCGCTGAAGTTCAAAAGCCTTTAGCCTCTGTGGTAATTGGCGGATTAATTACCTCTACCCTTTTAACCCTAATTGTTCTGCCTGTTTTGTATTATATCATACACAATAAAAAGAAAATGAGTTATCCTCCTCAACTATCTAGTGTTTTGCTAATTGTAGGCCTTTTTATGCTTCCTGGTATTAGTTTCTCTCAAGAATATCCAAAAGAGATGACCACTTTTTTAGAAAAAGTTAAAAGCTCAAATTTAGAGCTCCAATCATCTGAATTAATGGTAAAACAAGCAGGAATTGAAAGCAGGGCTAGCACCGTTTTGCCAAAAACAGAATTTACCTATCAATACGGACAAATAAATTCTGGATTACAAGATTACAATTGGCAGATAGTTCAAAACTTCGGTGTTCTGCCTCAGCACTTTAGCCAAAATAAAAGGTTAAACAATTTAGAATTGTTTTACAAAAGCACCAAAGAGGCTCGAACAATTGAAATTGAACGTATTGCGGCACAGCTTTATTTAGAAGCATGGAAACAAAACGCAAAGCAGAAAGTGTGGGAGGAAATTCTTGAGGAGGTTAACTCGTTTGTAAGCCTTAACGAACTGCGTTATGAAGCCGGCGAAATTGGTTTAGTTGAAAAAACACAAAGTTTAACCTTTTTAAAAGAGGTTAGTCAAGAGAAGTTATTGGTTGACATAAAGTTGGCTGAAGCTGTTGCAAGCCTAAAAAATATATGTAATTGCAATGAGTCTCCTTCTTTTCCTGAAGAGGTTAAAAACTTTTATCATACCAATGATACCTTACAAGTAAACTCAACGCTTTTGCTTCCATTAAACAATAAGCTTCAAGCAGTAAACTACGAAATCAATAATTCAAAAGGAGGCTTTTTTCCTGAAGTTTCTGTTGGATACTTTAATCAGCAATTAGATGGTGTTAGAGGGTTTCAAGGAGTTATTGTTGGACTAAATGCGCCACTTTGGTTTAAACCACAAAGCGCTGAAGTTCAAAAATCGAAAGTTGCTTCTGAAATGGTTAAAACAGAACTTGAGCAAAAAACATTTTCGTTAACAGCCAAACTTGAAAGTATAGAACAACAAATTAATATTTACGAAGACATCTTACTAAACTTTCAAAGCTATTTAGACTTTGCGAATCAATTAGAACGAGCTTCTGCCACAGAGCTAAAAAGCGGCGAAATTGATGTTTGGCAATACCTCCACAATTACCGAGAAATAAGCCAAATAAGAATTCAAAACATAGAACATAAAATAACATACAACCAACTAATTGTAGAACAAGAATTTTTAAAAGAATGAAAACAATAATATTATCCATAGTCATCAGCTTCACTTTTGTTGGGTGCCAAACAACTGCAGAACCAGAAAGCATTGAAACTGCTGCAAGTAACCAACTTTCTCAAGCACAGATGGACCTTGCCGAAATAAAAACTGCACCAATATCAAAACACGTTATAAAAAAATCGGTGAAATGCCGAGGTGTAATAGATATTCCTCCTCAAAACAAGGCAAGTGTTACGGCTCCCTTAGGTGGAAAAGTAGAAATGGTAAAGTTTTATCCGGGAGATAAGGTTGCAAAAGGCACTACCCTTTGCACCTTAACAGATCAGCACTTTATTGAGCTGCAACAAAACTTTTTAACTGCTTTGGTGGAACTAGAAAATCTAAAAACTGATTATGAAAGAAAGGAGCAACTCAAGGCCTCTGATGCTACCTCCATTAAATCATACCAATTAGCAAAAACACAATATAAAAATGCTGAAATTAAAGTAGATGGCCTAAGAAAAAAGTTACAATGGGCGGGGTTTCCTGTTGACCAAATTGAGCAAGAAGGAATAGTTTCTGCTCTTGCAATATCATCTCCAATAACAGGATACATTGCAGATGTAAATGTAAACTTAGGTACACAAATAGGTGAAGGTGCAGTATTATACGAAATGGTTGATAATTCTCACTTACACCTTGAAATTCAGGTATATCAAAAAGATATTGGGTTTATTGAAAAAGGCCAAAAAATTGAGTTTTATATTCCGGGAGTTCAAAAGGTTTTTGAAGGTGAAGTTTACCTAATAGGGCAAAAGGTTGATGATGCTACGCATACTATAAATATTCATGGGCATTTTGATGAGCAAAGTAGTTTATTAAAACCGGGCACTGTTTTCCAAGCAGAAATACTTACTGCAAATGATACTGTTTATGCACTGCCTAATGCTTCAATAATTGAAGAAGATGAAAAATTTTACGCTTATCAATACCAAAATGAAACCCTCACCAAAATTCCTTTAGTATTAGGAATTGCCGATGAAAACTTTACTCAAATTATAAATGCAGATGACCTCGGCTCTATGCAAATTGTACAAGAGGGTGTTTATTATTTACAATCAAATTAATTGCCATGAAAACAAAAGCAACATTTATTTTAAGCATAATTGCTGCAGGACTTATTATAATAAGCTCTTGCGAAAAGGAAGGAGAAAACGAAACAAAAATTTCAACTGCCACCTCAGACGATAGCCATAACAATGGCCAAGATTGTATGAGTTGCCATAAACAGGGTGGAGATGGAGAAGGTTGGTTTACTGCCGCAGGTAGCGTTTACAATACCACCGGTGGAAGTGTATATTTCTACTCGGGAATAAATGGAACCGGTGAATTGAAAAAAGAAGTTGAAATAGATAAAAAAGGAAACTTTTACACCACAGAAAATTTCGAAGTTTCAGGATTGTATCCACAGGTTATTTCATCTAATGGAGATACCTTATATATGTCGCAAAGCCTAACTGGCGGCTCATGCAATAGCTGCCATGGTAGCAGCCAAGCAAAAATCACTTTTTAGTAATTCTATGATTGATTATTTGATTTTTTATTCCTCCAAAAAGGTTTTCATCTACTCCTTTTCCCGATAAAAAATCATGCGGAAAACCCAACTCTATTGCAGATGCGGAATTTAATGCATCTGCGGTAGCAGTTGGAATTTCTATTGATAAGGCATTTAAAGAGTCTTTTAATTGCTCAGATTTTCTTGCTCCAACAATTGGTATCATTAAATTACCTTGGTCTATTACACATTTTAGTGCTAATTGTACCGGAGTGCAGCCTAACTTATCAGCATGAGCTACCACAACCTTTACGATTTCGGTTGCCCAAGTGCTTATTCGTATGCTATCTTCCTTTACCCTACCATGATGTTCTTCCTCTCTTAAATACTTTCCGGTTAAAGCTCCACCTGCAAGTGGTCCCCAAGGTGTAATTGCCAAATCAAATTCATTTGCCATGGGTAAAAGTTCACGTTCCGGTGTTCTTTGCAGTAAGCTGTACTCTATTTGGAGTCCCACAAAACGGTTCCAATTTTTTAACTCTGTCAAGGTGTTGGCTTGAGCCACTATCCAAGCAGGAGTATCAGAAATTCCAATGTAATGTACTTTTCCTTGAGAAATTAAATCATCTAATCCTCTCATTATTTCATCAACAGGGGTAGTAAAATCTCATCCATGCACCCAAAGCAAATCAATAGTATCAATCTTTAACCGTTTTAAACTTGCCTCTACAGAGCGCATCATATTCTTGCGGTGGTTTCCTGCATAATTGGGGTCTTTAAATCGATCTACCAAACTGTATTTAGTTGCTACTGCAAAATGGTCTCTATCAGAGCTAATAAAGTCTGCAAGGAATTTCTCGCTTGTTCCTTCCGTATATCGGTTAGCGGTATCTAAAAAATTTCCTCCGGCATTTACGTATTCATCAAAAATCTTCAAACTAGTTTCATAATCTGCTCCCCACCCCCACTCGGTTCAAAAAGTCATTGTACCTAAGCAGATTTCAGAAACTCTAAGTCCACTTCTTCCAAATAATTTGTATTTCATAACTCAAATTGATTGCATTCAAATATCATGATTTTATGTGATGAATATCATATATAACCTTTTTGCCCTAAGGTAATTTTGATGTATAATTTTTATCATGAAGAACCTTTACCTTTTAACCATCAGCATTTTTGCATTCATATCTGCATCAGCTCAGCTAGATTTTGATATAGAACTTGAGGAAGTAACAATTGATAACCTTTATGGAGTACAATCTTATACAGTAGGCAGCTACAATGGAGAGTGGTTTATTTTAGGAGGAAGAACAGATGGATTGCACCAACGCCAACCTTTTGCTGCGTTTGCTGCGGCAGAAAACCACACCAATGTGTTACGTGTTAATCCTTCAAATAATTCATTTAGTCAAGCAAGCATCTTAAGTCTTCCACTTCCGCTTAAGGAGCAATTACAAAGCACCAATTTATCTTTTAGGCAGGTTAACGATTTACTGTACATTATTGGTGGATATGGATATAGTACAACCGCTGCAGACCATAAAACTTACCCGGTTTTAACTGTAGTAAACTTGGCAGATTTGGCCAGTAAAATGGATAATAACCAAGATATTTCATCGGCATTCTCTTTTGTAGAAAGTCCTACTATGGCTGTTACAGGTGGATATCTTGGGTTTTTGAATGATACTTTTTACCTTATTGGTGGACAAGAATTTAATGGAAGGTACAACCCTATGGGGCCAACTCATGGGCCCGGTTTCTTTCAACAATACACCGAAGAAATTAGAAAGTTTCAGGTTGCCAACCCAACTACCAACCCAACTTTAGTTAATTATCATGCAATTAAAGATTCAGATTATTTGCATAGAAGAGATTACAATGTAGCTCCACAAATTTTTCCTGATGGAAGTATGGGTTTTACTGCTTTTTCAGGAGTTTTCAAAAAAACAGTTGACCTACCTTGGGAGGATGGTGTAGATATTAGAGAACAAGGGTACCAACACCGTGCAGATATGGTTCAAAAGCTAAGCCAGTATCACAGCGCAAAACTTCCAATTTACGATCCCGCCGAAGAAAAAATGTACACCATGTTTTTTGGGGGTATTGCACAGTATTTCTACGCTAACGGAAGCCTTACTAGCGACCCTAATGTGCCTTTTGTAAAAACCATTTCTTACATAGAAAGAGATAAAAACGACTCGTTAAAAGAATATTCGCTTACCAAAGAAATGCCTGGATATTTAGGAGCGGGAGCAGAGTTTATTCCTATTGATGCGGCTTTTTTCGATGACCAAGAAATTCTCCACCTCGATAAGGTTAGTGATTCAAAAACATTGGTAGGTTACATTTTTGGTGGAATAGAATCTACGGGGCCAAATATTTTCTTTTCCAATACAGGAACCCAAAGTGGTGCAACTTCTAAAATTTTTGCAGTTTATGTAAATAAAGGTGGTGCAACCTCAGTAAGATCGGTTCCCCCATCTTTAGCTATTGAGTTAGAAACGGGTTTAGAAATTGAAGAAAATGTTTTACGTGTAAATGTAAAGGGAGTAAAAGAAGAAAAATTCGACCTTGAAATATTTAACATGAGGGGTAAGTTGGTTTATAAAAAACCGGTAAAAACAAGAGACCTTCCTTATGATGTTCCTCTTGATGAAATTTCTTGCAAAATGGGTATTGTTAGGGCGCAAGGGAAAGACTTCGCAGTTTCAACTAAAATCATTTTTCGATAATAAATAAAAGATTCATCCTATCATTATCTTTGATAGAATGAACTTCGATAAACTATCAAATCACCCGGCATTTAATTATGTAGTGATTTGCACCATAATTGCTGTTGGAGCAGTAATTCTCTCTACCCTTTTAAGAAAAAGTCTTTCGCTTTTCCTAAAAAAGCGATCTGGAGATTTAAAAGTTGACCCAACCAAATACAGCTTTTTAAAAAACGCTGTAAGTTTTGTTGTGTATTCGGGCGCTATTATGGCCATATTTTACACTGTGCCCGTTTTACGCAATCTTGGCACTACACTATTTGCAAGTGCAGGTATTTTGGCTGCAATTCTCGGTTTTGCTTCACAACAAGCATTTTCAAATATAATTTCAGGAATATTTATCGTAATATTTAAACCCTTTAGAGTTGGTGATATAATTGAGGTAGGAACATTTGTGGGTTTTGTTGAAGACATTACCTTAAGGCACACCGTTATTCAAGACTTTGAAAACAGAAGAGTTATTATTCCTAACTCTAACATTAGTGCTGAAAACATAAAGAATAGTAGCATCAAGGATCAGCGAATAAACAAGCGGATTTTCTTTGGTATTTCTTACGACTCTGATGTTGAAAAAGCCACTCAAATAATTATAGAAGAAGCAACCAACCACCCAAACTGTATTGAGTGGAGAAGCAAAGAGGAGATTAAGCAAGGAGTTCCGCTTGTGCATGTTAGATTAATAAGCTTTGGTGATTCATCAGTAAATTTAAGGGCAAATGTTTGGGCAAAAGGCCCCATTGAAGCTTTTGAAATGGAGTGCGATCTATACAGGTCAGTAAAAAAACGCTTTGATGCTGAAGGAATCGAAATCCCTTTTCCTCATCGTACTTTAGTATTTAAAAATCCAATACCACAAAATGAAAAAGGCCAACCCGAAAACAAAACGTAAAAAGAAATATTCAAAAAAAATTGGCCTACCTCCCGGCACGCTTGTTTATGTTGGCAAGGACACCGAACAAAACTCATCTTTTGATTTAATTGAATATCTAAATGAAGAATACGTTCAAAAAGAAATATCATCAATAAATGAAATAGAACCTTGTGTAGATAATTATTTAAATAGTTGGATTAACTTAATTGGGTTATCTAACATTGAAACCATTTCCCAAACAGGCAAAATATTTAACCTTCACCCACTTTTATTAGAAGATGTATTAAATACAGATCATCGGCCAAAAGTTGAAGAATATGAAAGTCAACTGTTTTGTGTATTAAAAATGATAAAACACAATGCCGAAACCAATCAAATTGAAATAGAGCAAGTGAGTTTGGTGTTAGGAAAAAACTATTTGCTTTCTTTCCAAGAAAGAAAGGGTGATGTTTTCGAACCTGTAAGGCAGCGTATAAAAACAGGAAAAGGTTTAGCTCGGGGCAAAAAAGCAGATTACCTACTTTACATGTTAATTGACATAATTGTGGATAACTATTATGTTGTATTAGAGTATATTAGCGAAAGGGTTGAGGAGTTAGAAGATGAAATTTTCAATGGAACTAAGCCAGAGCAATTAGAGGAAGTTTCAAAAATGAAAAAACAATTAATAATGCTTCGTAAAAACCTAAGTCCTTTGAGGGAATTTATTTCAGGTATTATTAATTCTCAAAATGGTTTAATTGATGAAAAAAACCGGCCATATTTTCAGGATATTCATGATCACGTTATACAATTAATTGAAAATTTAGAAACTTATCGTGAGTGGAATAATGAATTAAAAGATGCTTACCTCTCAGCATTAAGTCACCAAATGAATCAAGTGATGCAGGTGCTTACCATAATTGCAACCATATTTATCCCACTCACTTTTATTGCAGGAATTTATGGAATGAACTTCGATAACATGCCTGAACTTCATTATAAGTATGGATACCAAATGGTTTGGGGCTTAATGATTTTTGTATTCATTTTAATGCTGATTTACTTTAAAAGAAAAAAATGGCTTTAAAAATTTCAAGCTTTTTTCTTTTTATATTTTTAGTTTCTAGCTGCAATAATCAATCAACAAAAGAATTCGAATTTCCAAAACCCACAGGAAGCAATAATGCCAACATTTTTCTTCCAGGTATTATTTCTAAAGGATTAGGTGAAAGAGATTTTGCCATTTCTCCAGATAGAAAAATGTTAATGTACACCATCCAATCACCAAAAGGAAACTTCTCTACCCTAATGATTTGCAAGCAAAACAAAAACGGAAAATATTCGAAGCCTGAAGTTGCCTCATTTTCAGGACAGTTTTCTGATCTTGAACCCTTTTTTCATCCGCTGAAAAAAGAGTTATTCTTCGCATCAAACCGCCCTAAAGATGGCATTGGAAACTATTTTGAAGAAGATTTTGATATATGGAAAGTTTCGTATTCTGGTACAGGATTTAGCAAACCTCAAAGGTTGCCTGAAACAATAAACACCTACTTAAATGAATTTTACCCTTCTGTAGCAAAAAGTGGAAACCTATATTTTACCTCAACCCGCGATTTTGGATTTGGGAAGGAAGACATTTTTGTTTCAAGATATAGCAATGTAAATTATGACAACCCTGAACCTCTTGACTCTAACATTAACACAGAAGTTTATGAGTTTAATGCCTTTATTAATGCTGATGAAAACTTGATTATATTCTCTTCATTCGGAAGATTAAAAGGACCTGGAAAAGGAGACATGTACTTTTCAAGGAAAAACCAATACGGCAATTGGTCTAAAGCAAGACTACTTCCCTCTCCTATAAATTCAAAATATCTAGATTTTTGTCCATTTTTAGATGAAAAAGAAAACATACTTTATTTTTCAAGTGAACGGGCAAATTTTGAAACTCCAAAAAACTTTAATCAAGTAGATTCTTTAACCGCCTTTTACAATGGACCACAGTCTAGTTTAAGTGATATTTATTATGTAAAGTGGATAGAGTAAGGTTATTTACCTGGAATAATACCAAGGTTTACATCAAGCTCAGTTCCTATTTCTATTTGCTTTACGTGCAAATCCATTAATTTGGCTTGGTAAGAAAGGTAACTCAACTCTCTTCTATTTACTACAAAAAAGTCGCTCTCTCCATTAAAAAATCGGGTTCTTTCGCCCTCAAACAACCTTCTAAAGTTCTCAACTAAATCTGCTCCAAGCGTTATTTGGTCTGAAACCAAAACAAAGTTTTGAAGCAAGGCATTAATTTCATTGGTAATTTCCAAGTAACGTTGGTCTTTCTCCAGAGTTAAGCTTTCAACCTTTAAAATAGATTGATTTCTAGCACCTCTTGCATCCCTAATTAAAAGCGGGTACGAAAAGTTTATTCCCCATTTATAATTATTTGTAAAATAATCGGCTTGAAACGTTTCACCAGGCAAGGCAAATCCTTCATTTAATATGTTGTATTTTAAATCTAATTTAGGAAGCAGATATTGGGTTTGTAGCTTTTGCTTTACTTCTACCTCTTGAATTTTATAGGTTAACCCTCTTAATTCGGGGTTAGCTTCTTTTAGGTTATCAATAAAACTTGTAATAGAATCTACTCCAGATGAAACATAGGCATACCCAACAATTGTTTCAGGGGTAATTCCTTCAGGGATTTGAACGGGCTCTTGCTCTTCTGTCCACAGGTAGTTAGCTGCCTTATTTCTTTTCTCAATACTCTTGGCTTGGTACTCCAATAAAAGATTTAGCCTGTTTTGCATTTGGGTAAATGTTTCAAGCGTATCAAAGGCAGATTTAGCGCCTTGCTCAAAAAGCTTTTTGGTATTTTGAAATTGCTCTTGTGCCAATTGGTAGGATGAGTTGTAAACCCCTGCAATTTCTGTTGCAGCACTCCACTCCCAATAAGCTAAGGTAGCTTTTTGAAAAAGTTTTAATACTTGCTTTTGCCTTTCGGCTTTGGCTAAATTCATCAACACTTTAGCCTGCTGTACATCTGCCATTCTTTGATTGGTAAATAACCCTTGTAAAACAGAAACTTTAATACCCACAGTATTAAGACCTTGGTTGGGAACATCATTTTCTGGGTTTAACAAAGCACCATTTGCAAGGTCGTACTGTGCGTTTAATTCAACTCCATACCAAAGTGGCACTTTTAAACCTGTAGTAGAATGAAAAAAATAGAATTTATCATCAAATTCTTTTTTATCCGAATAATGATATAATTCTGGGTCAAATCCTCCTCTTGCCTCCCTAAGCTTTTCACGTGCACTTAATTCATAGATTGCTGCTTGTCTTGCAATAGGGTGAAAAGCATCTACATAACCCAAGTACTCTTTAAATGTAAGGTTTTTGTTACCTTCCTGAGCAATAACCATAAATGCTACAAGGTGCAAAAAGAAAAAGAAGATGTACTTTTTCACTGTTTGGGTTTTTCAACACCTTTTTTATTCGTAATACCTTGTTTACCATTGGTTTCGCCAATGTAAAAATCAGGGGGAAATCCATTTAATTGTCGCCACAATTCGTACCAAATAGGCACATCATTTAACAAGGCAAAACCTCTAGCGCCAGACCCTACTCTAAGTAATTCGGGCCAATGCTCTTCACCTTCTTTAGGAGCAATTAAAAGGCGGTACTTTCCATTAGCACTTGTAACATTATCAATCCCAACAATAGTTCCTCCAAATGTTCCAAATGAAACATTAGGCCAACCTGAAAAAACAATAACAGGCCAACCATCAAAAACCAATCGCACTTCTTCGCCCAAACTAATCAGTGGAAGATCAACAGGCCTTACAAATATTTCTACCGCCAAATTTTGATTGGAGGGTACAATGGTAACAACATCTTCTCCCTCTTTAATTGTTTCACCAATACCGCTGCTTGTAGCTTGGGTAATAAACCCATCTTGGGGTGCTCTAATAATTCTATAGTTTACCCTTCCTTCCAGGTTTGATAGCTTATTTTCAAGCTTTGCTAACTCTTCTTCTGCTTTGTATTGATTACTTAATGATTCAAATTTATCAGATCGAGATTTGGCCAATTTATCTGCATAATCTGCAACAATTGCATTGTACTCAAGTTTGGCATTTAAAAACTCATTTTTGGCGCCAATCCATTTGCTTTCACTTTCAATTTTTTTGGCGTTTGCTTGCTGAAATTTTGCTCTTCTAGACTCTAAAGCAGTCAGGGAAACTAAGCCATCTTTAAATAGTTTTTCTTGCCTGGTAAGCTGAGTATCAGCAATCGCAAACTGGATTAAACTTGCTTGGTATTCAATACTATCTGCCTGCATTTTTAAGTCTGCTGCTCTAATTTTGTTTTTAGCTTGTTGCAATTTTAAACCTCTGTTTTGCTCTAAGGCAGCAATTTGCGCATCAAGTGCCGAAACTTTTTCTTTGTAAGATGCTACAGCAGAAGCCTTTGCATTTACCTGGCTATTTGTTCTTTCAATTACTTGAGGGTCTAAATAATCATCTTTAATTTCTGATAATCTGATGATTGGATCTCCTGCGTGTACAAACTGACCTTCTCTAACAAACCACTCTTCAATTCTACCGGCAATTGCAGATTGAACATATTGTGGGCGCTCATCTAAATACAAAGTAGTTACCTTTCCGGTAGAACTTATGTTCTGTGTCCAAGGTAAAAACAGTAATATTATTACTAACCCGGCAAGTGCATACAAAAACCTAGTTAAGGTTTTACCTGCATTTGGGTACTCTACCTTTTTGAAAGACTGAAACCTTTCTTTATCTATGTTGATATTGTCTTCAGAAATGTTCAGCATCTCAATTGATATTAAATACTTCGTTGATGTATTCTAAATTTTTCAATTCTTCAAAATGACCTTGAGCAATTATTTCGCCTTTATCTAAAATAATTACCCTATCGCAAGATGCAGCAAAATAAGGATCTGTAGATACTGCCACTAATGTCCAATCTTTCTCTTTGGTAAGATAATCAGTAATTCTTACTCTGTCTTTGCGTTGGATATTATGTAAAAACTCCTCTAAAACCATCATTCTAGGTTTATCAATGGCGGCTCTAGCTATAATTAATTTAACAGCAACACTTCTAGGAATACCTCTTCCTTCAGCAACCAATTCTGTATCAAACCCTTCCGGTTGATGTTGGATAAAATCCTCAAGTCCAATAGATTTTGAAATCTCTTTAATATCCTGAATATTTACTGTATTTCTCATCATACCAACATTCTCCTCGATGGTACCTGCAAAAATTTGTTCTTGACTTAAAATGTCTCCAATATGCTGCCTCATGCTTTGCATGTTGAGGTTTAAGAGAGGAATTCCGTTATATAATATCTCACCATCGTAATCGGTATATAAACCTGAAATTAAATTTAGCAAAGTGGTTTTTCCTGAGTTATTAAATCCGGTAATACAGATTTTCTCACCTGGTTTTATAGAAAGATCTATGTTGTTTATCGTTGGTTTATTTTTTCCGAAATAGGTGTAGCTTAATTCTTTTATTTCAACTGCAAAACCATTTCCTGAATCTATATCATCAAAACAAATACCTTCATTTGTTTCAATTGGCAAGTTAACTACACTATTTATTTTTTCTAGAGAGGTAAGTACATCATAAACCGATTCCATAGAAAGTAGCAACTTCTCAACTGAGTTAATTACCAGAATAATAATGATTTCTGCCGCAACAAATTGTCCAATATTTATTTGCTGATTGATTACCAGAAATCCTCCTAAAATAAGTAAGCTAGCCGTTATAATAACCTTAAAACCAACAATACTGGTGTATTGAGTAAGCAATACCCTAAAGTGCTTTTTTCTTGCTCCTAAATAATTACCAACAAGTGTATCTGTTTTTGCTATTGGCATAGAACTATCACCCGCCAACTTAAATGTTCCCATTACTCTTGCTAACTCTTCGAGCCAGTGAGCAACTTCATATTTGTATTTTGATTCTTTTAAACTAGTGTACAAACCTTGAGGGCCAGTATATCTTAAAATTATTCCAACAAGACCAATTACGATAAAAGCAAATACTACAAAAAATGGATGGTACAAGGAAAGTAATATCAATCCAAAAAATATTTGAAGTACCGAGCTTGAAAATTCAATTAAAATTTTTGATAGTCCTTTTTGTACTGAAAGCGTATCAAAAAATCTGTTTACCAATTCAGGTGGATACTGCCCTCTTAAAGCTTCTAACCTAAATCTTGGAATTCTGAAAGCAAATTCAAAAGATGATCTGGTAAATATTCTTTGCTGTAAAATCTCTGTCATGTACAATTGCATAATTTGCAACCCGCCTGACATTACTACGCCTAATACTACAATTCCAACCAATAATATCCATGAGGTAGAAACCATACCGGCCATAATAAAACCAATAATTGCCTGCACGCCTAAAGGCAGGGATAGGTTTAAAACACCAGAGAATATTGCATAGAGATAAATAATCCCTATCTCGCGTTTATCAACTGAAAGTAGCTTGATAAACCGCTTAAATGCATCCTTAAATTGGTCTAACTTCATAGGTTAAAATCGGCGCAAATATATAATCACTTTTGTAAATGATAGCATTACTATTATGTTAAAAAGAACTAATTAAAAGCGGGGATTTTAATCAGTTTTAATTCAATTTCATTTTCCTTGGCTTTAACAACAAAATCGGCAATTAGGTTCAAAGCGTCTAAATCTATCTTCTTTAAGTTGCTACCGTCAATAATAACCTTTGAGCCATCAGGAATTTTATCTAACGTTAATTGAAGAGCGGCTTTATTCATAAAAGAAACATATTCACTTAGTGTAATTTTCACCAGCAATTTGCCGTGCTGGTCATATTGCTCTTCATAATCATATGGATTGGTAAAGTTACTTTTTAATATGTAGAAAGCTCCTACACTCAACCCTATTAGAATTCCAATTAACAAATCGGAAAAAAGAATGGCTACAACAGTTATTATAAAAGGAAAAAACTGATCTAAACCATTTTTGAGATGCTCCATAAATACAGCCGGTTTAGCCAATTTATAACCAACAACTAATAATACTGAGGCCAAACATGAAAGTGGAATTAAGTTTAGAATATTTGGAATTAACAATACACAAATTGCCAATAAAAACCCGTGGTATATAGCTGCCAATTTAGTTTGTGCACCTGAATCTATGTTAGCAGATGACCGTACAATAACAGAGGTTACCGGCAATCCTCCAATTAATCCTGAAACTATATTTCCAAAACCCTGTGCAATTAACTCTGCATTTGGCGGAGTATGCCTTTTATGTGGGTCCAATTTATCAACAGCTTCAATGCTCAATAAAGTTTCAAGCGAGGCAATTATGGCTACTAAAAATGCAGTTTTTACTATTTGAAGATTCAAAATTTCAGAGAAGTTTGGTGTAACAATAAAATCACTCAACTTAACTTCACCCATTAAACTTGGAATTGAGACCAAATGTGAATCCTCTATCATCAATTCTTTATCGGAAGAAAAGTAGAGAGTCCAAAGAATACCAAAACCAACAGCTATTAAAGGACCCGGTAAAACTTTGATAAGCTTTGTGTTTTTAATTTTTGGCTGGTCGAAAACGATTAGAATAACCAATGAGATAACTCCAACAATTAAAGGACCTGTATGCACATGACTGATGGCATACATAAACTCTTCGAAGGTATTCATGTTGTTAGCCGGATCAAAAAATTCCATGCTTCCAAACGCTTCAATATCTACTCCAACAAAATGCGGAAATTGTTTTAGAATTAATATTAACCCTATGGCAGATAACATCCCTTTTATTACCGAGTTTGGAAAGAAAAGTGCAATTAATCCGGCCTTGGCATACCCCAAAATCAGTTGAATAATTCCTGCTAAAACAACGGCAACCAAAAAAGATTCAAAAGATCCTAAGGTTTCAATAGCACTTAGCACAATTACTGTTAAACCTGCTGCCGGACCACTTACGCTTGTATGTGATTTACTGATGGCACCAACTACAATACCTCCACAAATACCCGCAATTAATCCTGAAAATAAAGGTGCACCTGAAGCTAAAGCGATACCCAAGCAAAGCGGGAGCGCAACAAGAAAAACAACTATTCCTGAGCGTACATCATAACTGGAGTACTGAAATAGTTCAGAGAGGTTTTTATGGGTCAAGACTTTATGGTTTGGTTAACGAGGTGATAAATATAATCAACTACCTCGTCTTCCTTAGTCTTTGTTATTTCTGTTAATGATGGTAAATGTTGTGCAAAAAACCTTTGATTGTGAGCGCTTTCTACCGCAGTAGAGATTAAAGAATGTGGATACTTATATTTTGAGTTAATCTCTAGTACAATTTGGGCAATTTTATCTACTAAGCGTTTGTATGATCTAAAGTAGCCTTCTTTGTTATCTTCATCAACTTCTTTGGTTAAATAAGCTTTTGAAGATTCAGAAATTACAATTCTATGCAAAGCCTCTTCATCTACATGCATAAAGTTGGGATCAGCCTTTATAGGTTTTGAAAAAGTTTCTATCGCAATCTTGAGGCGCTCATTTGGCGATTTTATGTTGTTCAGTTGGTAATCGATTGTATATTCTAGCCAATTCCAATACCATGAAATAAGGTAGATTAACAACTTATGTTTATTTTCAAAATACCTGTAAATTGATGCTTCAGTTGAACCAATTTCTTTCGAAAGCTTTTTGAAAGTAAAACTCTCTAAGCCAATTTCATCAATCAGCTTTATACTGTTCTCCACTATCTTCCTTCCTAAATCTGTAGTATCCGGATCTTTTATGTATGACTTCTCTGAAAGCTTTATCTGAATTCGCAAAACCTAATAGTTTTATTAGCGGGTGTAAAAGTATAACTTTCATTGTTTTTGAATGTTAAACGTTGTTATTTTAGCACTATGGAAATGATGATAGGAAGTAAAGTAGATCACCTTCGCTATGGTGAAGGCATGGTTGCCGAGTTAGGCTTAACAAATGTAACTATCTATTTTGCTAAAGGCGGAAAAATGTCTTTTGCAAGAGATAATGATGAAATTGAAGTAATCGAAAATCCGGGTGATGTAGCCTCAACAGGAAGCGTTGATCTTAAAGCGGTTGAAGAAATGATTACCCATGTTTTAGATAAGTATGCTTCTTTAAGTGAAGTTGTAGAGCTTGGTGAGCGTTGGACAGGTGGTGAGATGACTTTAACACCCGGTAGAGATGGTTTACAAAGCAAAAGTATTCCTATTGAAACCTTTTTTCATAAAATAGTGATGGCCCGAGATAGGTTAAGAGTTTTGGAGCAAAACATTAATAGTAACCAAAAGCTATCTGACGAAGAGAAAGTTCATTTGCAACAATACATTTCTAGAATTTACGGAAGCTTTACCACCTTTAATATCTTGTTTAAAAACAAGGAAGATCAGTTTTCTTCGAAATAAACTATTACAGCTGGTTTTTAAAAAACCAAAGCAAAGTAATACATAAACCAATGCTTAAAAATATGTTTGCTCCAAAAAAGAGGTAGTTTCCATCTTTTAGCAAGGTCAAACTTTCTAAGCTAAAAGTTGAAAAGGTACTAAAACCACCACAAAAACCTACTACCAACATCACGTATAGGTAAGGAAATGCTGTTAAATGTTTGCTCCAAACCCCAAGGGCTAAACCCATTACTAAGCAGCTCAAAATATTTGCAATTAGCGTAGCTACAGGGAATACAGGTTTTCCTAAATGGTTTATCAATACCGATACACCAAAACGTGCAATAGAACCTAAACCTCCACCAACAAAAACAAAAGCAAACTCTTTTATCACTTTATAAACCTTTGTTGGGCAATATTAAATAGCTTGTAAACAATAATGCCTATTGCTGCTCCAAAAAAAGCTCCGGCAATAACATCACTTAAATAATGTTTCCCAAGATACATGCGGCTATACATGTTTAACAAAACATAAAACAACATCACAAAAAACACCCACTTTTTTCTAATTATCATAAAAGATAAAGCTGCAATACTTGCCGTATTGGTGGCATGAGAAGATAAAAAACCATACTTACCTCCGCATCCAATAATCATTCTGAGATGTTCTTTTAATTCTAAATTGTGGCAAGGGCGGTAGCGCTCAAAAACTTCTTTAAAAAGCTTTACTGAGCCTTGATCTGCCAAGGTAATGGTGAGCGCCACAAAGGGTAAACTCAATAAAAATGCTTTTAAACCTAACTTTTGATAAAAAAAGTACAACAGCAATAAATACAATGGCAGCCAACCGAATTTAGATGAGGCAAAAAGCATAATTCCGTCTAAAATTTCCGAAAAATGCTGGTTTGCCCAAAGTGTAACAGCATGGTCAAATTGCTCTAACCATTCCATTGTTCATCGGTTTGGTTTAGTGCATTCCACAAAATGTCTTTCAGCTCGGTAAGGTTTTTTTGAGCAACCGCTGAAATAAAAATTGACTTAATGCCTTTAGGCAAGAGTTGTTTTATTTCTCCCTCTAGCTCATCATCAATCATATCTGACTTTGTGATGGCTAAAACTCTTCGTTTATCGAGTAATTGAGGGTTGTATTGTTTAAGCTCGTTTAGCAATATGTCATACTCTTTTGCAATATCTTCTGCATCGCATGGAACCATAAACAGTAACACTGCATTACGCTCAATATGCCTTAAAAAACGGTCACCAATTCCTTTTCCTTCATGGGCACCTTCAATAATTCCCGGAATATCTGCCATAACAAAACTGCGGTGGTCGCGGTAGGGAACCATGCCTAAATTGGGCACTAAGGTGGTAAATGGATAATTGGCTATTTCTGGTTTTGCACCACTTATACTGGCCAATAAGGTGCTTTTTCCGGCATTGGGGAAACCCACCAAGCCAACATCGGCCAACACTTTAAGTTCCAATATTTTCCATTCTTCTTTACCGGCCTCTCCTTCTTGTGCATAACGAGGTGTTTGATTTGTTGCCGATTTAAAATTGGCATTTCCTAGACCTCCTCTGCCGCCTGAAACAATTATTTGCTCTTCTCCATCTTTCAACATTTCGAAAAGCACCTCACCTGTTTCTGCATCTTTTGCTACCGTACCTACCGGAACTTCAATTATTTCATCTTTTCCTTGTGCTCCTGTTGAGGTTTGTTTTCCTCCGTTTTCACCTGGTTTTGCAATTACATGTTTGCGGTATTTTAAGTGAAGCAAGGTCCATAATTGGGCGTTGGCCTTAACGATAATATGCCCACCTCGGCCACCGTCTCCCCCATCAGGACCTCCTTTGGGCACAAACTTCTCTCTTCGTAAATGAGCAGAACCATCTCCCCCCCTGCCTGAACGACAGCAAATTTTCACATAGTCAACAAAATTTGACGATGCTATTTTTCTATTTTGAGGAGGCATAAATAATTATCCTATTGCAGCTACTAACCTATCGAATATTTCATCGATGGTACCAACTCCTTCAATAGCTGTGTACTTACCTAAGTTGGTGTAATAAGTAATTAGCGGAGCTGTTTTCTCGTTGTAGGTTTTTATTCTGTTCGCAATAACCTCTTCATTGGCATCATCTGCCCTGCCCGAATCTTTACCACGTAACAACAAACGTTTTATTAATTCTTCATCAGGCACTTGAAGGGCCAACATGTGGTTTATTTCGGTTCCTTTTTCCGCTAGTAATTTATCTAATGCTTCTGCTTGAGCTGATGTTCTTGGAAAGCCATCAAAAATAAATCCTTTGGCGTTTGGATTACTTTCTAACTTATTGTTTATCATACCTATTACCACCTCATCTGGTACTAAATTTCCAGCATCCATTAAGGCTTTCGCTTTTTTTCCTAATTCGGTTTGGGCGGAAACTTCGCCTCTTAAAATATCTCCTGTTGAAAGATGAACCAATCCATACTTTTCAATTAATTTTTCTGATTGGGTTCCTTTTCCTGCCCCCGGAGGGCCAAACAATACTAAATTCAACATTTTAAAACTAATTTTCTGTTACAACATAAATATCTCTCAAATTTCTTCCAAGCCCATCGTAATCTAAACCATAACCTACAATAAACTTGTTTGGAATTTCCATTCCAACATAATGAAGCGGAATACGGAAATGGTATGCATCAGGCTTTAGTAAAAGTGTAGCAATTCTAACCGATTTTGGCTCAAACCGCTCCAATTCGCGCTCCAACTTTTCCATCGTAATGCCGGTATCTACAATATCCTCTAGCAGAATAACATCTCTGCCCTTAATATCTTCTCCTAAACCAATAAGGGTTTTTACAGTGCCCGTGGTTGATGTTCCACTATAACTAGAAAGTTTGGTAAATGAAATCTCGCAATTTATTTTGAGGTTCTTCATTAAATCTGCAGCCACCATAAAAGCACCATTTAAAACCGGAATTATAAGTGGATTTCTTTGCTCGTAATCAGTATTTATTCCTAGCGCCATTTTCTTTATGGCCTTTTCGATTTCTTCTTCACTTATATACCTTTTAAAGGTTTTATTGTGTAAGGTTATGGTTTCTTGCCGCTGCATGAGCGGACAAAAGTAAATATTTATACCTGCCTAAATAGGTGATAATATTCACCTAAAACTATTTTTGCCAACTTAATACAAGTAAATGGCTAAGGAGTTTTTCGATAAAGATTTTAAATTGGGCATTTTAGGAGGTGGCCAATTGGGCAAGATGTTTATTCAAGAAGCAGTAAACTACAATGTTAACGTATCTATTTTAGACCCCTCAGCTGATGCGCCGTGCAGCAAACTTGCTTCTGAGTTTATGGTTGGTGATTTTAACGATTACAACACTGTTTTGCAATTTGGCAAAACCATGGATGTTTTAACCATTGAGATAGAACACGTAAATGTTGAAGCGCTTAAAAAATTAGAAGCCGACGGGGTAAAAGTTTTTCCGCAACCTCATATTATTGAGTTGATTCAAGACAAAGGATTACAAAAAGAATTTTATCAAAAAAACGGCATTGCAACCTCTGCTTTTGAGTTGGTTGAAAATAGGCCTCAAGCTAACCAATTACCCATAGTTCAAAAATTGAGAAAAGGTGGATATGATGGCCGTGGTGTGCAGGTATTAAAAACCGAAGCCGACCTAGAAAATGCTTTCTCTGGGCCTTGTGTTTTAGAAGAGTTAATTGATATTGAAAAAGAGATTTCGGTAATTGTGGCCCGAAATGAAAAAGGCGAGGTAAAAACTTTCCCGGCTGTCGAGTTAGAATTTAATCCAAAAGCCAACTTGGTAGAATTTCTTTTTTCTCCGGCTTCCATCTCAAAAAGCAAAAAAATTGAAGCACGAAACCTAGCCATTCAAGTGGCTGAAAGTTTGAATATTGTAGGGTTGTTGGCAGTAGAAATGTTTTTAACCGAAGATGGCGAACTTTTGGTAAATGAAATTGCACCACGTACCCATAACAGCGGCCACCATACCATTGAGGCCAATTTCACTTCTCAGTTTGAACAACACCTGCGTTCTATTTTGAACTTGCCATTAGGCAAAACCGAAGTGATGATTCCCGCAGTGATGATTAATATTTTAGGCGAACCTGGTCACACAGGACCTGTAACCTACCAAGGGTTAGATGGCTTAATGAAAACCCCCGGCGTAAATGTTCATTTGTATGGTAAAACCACCACAAAGCCCTTCCGCAAAATGGGGCATATTACTGTAATAAACGAAGATTTAAACACTGCAAAATCTATGGCGCGCAAGGCAAAAAAAGCGTTGAAAGTGGTTTCTAAGTAAAATCTACCCACACTTCCCTTTACACTGCCTTAAAGCATCATTTTCAGGGTCGGTAAGTTGGGGGAGAATGTTAGGTAGTTTTTCTAAAAATTTATTAGCCTCACCACATTGGTTGCGTTGGCAATAAGAAACTCCAAGCTTGTAGTTGGTGAGTTGGTCTTCAGGTTCAATATCATGTGCTTTTAACATATACTCAAACCATTTTTTAGCATAACCTGCTGCATTTTTTTGATCTGTACGCATAAACACATTTTGCAACTCTGCCAAAATTTGATAGGCTTGAAAATATTCAGGGTTCTGCTTAATAAGTTTGAGCAAAATACTTTGAGCATTTCCAAAATCTCCTTTTTTGTATAAACTGTAACCAAAACCAAAAAGGGCTGCCTCATTTTCAGGAAAAACCGATAGGGTGTTTTGATAGTAGCCTATTGCCTTATCTAAAATTCTAATTTGCTCCTCAGCAGTATTCGCATCATCTGCCATGGTGAGGTAAATATCCCCTTCAGCAGCCATGGCAGCAGCTTTAAAGTTTTGATCTGTTTTAGCCATCTCTGCAAATTGAGCGGCTTTATTATAGGCTGAAATTTGGGTAAAAAACCTGGTGGCTTCTAAATTGTCGTTAAAGGCTTTGGGTGGAGTTTTGCCAAAAGGCCAAAACGCAGAGGCCAATGTAGCTTGGAAGGCGGTTTGATTTATTAGTATTTCTTGAGGCTCAAAGTCGGTTGCTTGTAAATCCGGATACTTTGAGGTTTTCACATAAACGCATCCAATAATATCTGCATAAACCATTTTCCAATCTGGGCTGTGGTAGAGGTATTTATGCAAATTATTAAACATTGGCCTATACAATACCACATAATCAAAATCTCGTTTTTTATCCTCCTCAATAAAAAGTACCGGGAAGTCCGTCATCCTCAAAAAATCCTGAAAAAATTTGGCAGGAAAAACATCTAAATCTCTAAAATCAATATAAGTTTTAAAGTTTTCTTTTCCGTTCCACATCAAGTAAGAAGAAACTAAATAATCTGAGAACCCGTTGCCTTGCAAATTGCTTTGTTGCAGAAATTCAGCAAGTTGCACGGGGTTATTCCAAGTGGAAACACCAATGCCAAAATCATTGGCAGAATCTGTTTTGCGGTAATACCAATTTGAGGTTACCACCCCGTACACTACCAAACCTGCAGCGATGGATGCCCAAGGCAAAACCTTTTGCAACTTCAACTTATTTATAAGTTCATTTAAATAATAAGCTGTAACGGGAATAACTGCGAGCACCACAAAAGGAATATTTCTGTGAGCTGTGGTGGCCAAGTATGCAAACAATAAAATCAACAGCAAGTAACCTAAACCAAATTGCTGTTTTATGCTTTTGAAATTAAACTTGGTGGGTGCAACCCCAACCAACACAATTGCAATTAATCCAAAAGTGATATAAACCTCTTTTTGAGCCCAATAATAGTTTGTAGCAATGCCATACAACTCGGTAGTAAACTTGTTTGAACCTAACTGAGAGAATATTTCAAAAGGTTGAAACAACATTTTTAACCCTGAAGGATGCAACACCACCGCAAACCCTGATGCTACAACTACTAAAAACTCTTTTTTGATGAGTTTAAACTTCTCACTAAATCTTTTGGCATTTGCATCTATAAAACTACCTAATACAAAAACAGATGAAACAACAACTCCAATGGCGTATGCCTCGTGCATATTGGCCCAAAATGCCTGCAACGGAATTAAGGCAAACAACCATTTATCGTTTTTTTGGCGATGCCTTAGCCAAATAAAAATGTTTACTATCGAAAGTAGATGCGAGGTCATTTCGGGGCGGTTAAGCATTCTAAACTCTAACCCAAAAAGGGCAACTAATACCACCAATGCAAAAGCGCTAAATAAGATTTTAAAAAGTTGTGAAATCCTAAAAAGAAAATACACCATCAACACATTGTAAATTGCTTGCAGAAATGTTATCCATCCAACGCCAAAAACTTTAGAGATACCGTAAACTAATACCTCAAAAAGCCATTTTACATTCAACCAATCTGCACCAAAGTAGGTAAACGAAAAAGGATCGGTTTTGGGAACGCCGTTTTGGGTAATCCACTCGCCGGTGCGCAGCATCCACCATAAATCGGGCTCGTGTATTAGTTTAATCCCAAATACAAAAGCCACAATAAAAAGGAGTCCGAGTAATATTTTATCTGGTAGTTTCAAGAATCACAATTTTAAGCGTTTTATAAAGATTATCCATTGAATACCACTGCTTTGTTTACTTTAGTTTTCAAATGCGCTCAAAACTCAAACAACTTGGCCCCGGATTATTGTATGCAGGCGCTGCCATTGGGGTATCGCATTTGGTACAATCAACAAGGGCGGGTGCCAATTTTGGTTTAACCTTGGTTTGGGTAATTGTGGTGGCCCATTTTTTTAAATATCCCTTTTTTCAATTTGGCCCTCGGTATGCCGCCGCAACAGGTAAAAGTTTATTAACAGGCTATCAAAAGTTGGGCACTTGGGCTTTGTTGTTGTTTGGTTTGTTAACTGTTTCTACCATGTTTGTGGTAGAGGCAGCCATAATTTCTGTTACTGCCGGCATGGCCGAAAATCTTTTTCAAATTGGATTACCCGTATTAGAATGGAGCGGGGTAATCTTGTTGGTTTGCCTACTCATTTTGGTGGTTGGTAAATACAGTTTGTTAGATAATTTGGTTAAGCTAATTATCATCGTTTTAAGCCTCACCACAATTGCTGCCTTTTTTTTTTCTTTTAAAAGCTTAACCCCAGCTCAACCACTTTTTGGGGAGTTTAGTTGGAGCGACAAATCGAATATTTTCTTTTTAATTGCTTTAATGGGTTGGATGCCGGCTCCTTTAGACATTAGCGTTTGGCACTCGGTATGGAGTTTAGCAAAAGATCGAGATTCAAAAACAAAAACAACTTTAAAAAATGCACTTTTAGATTTTAATGTTGGTTTTATTGGCACAGCAATACTTGCTTGCTTTTTTATGGCTTTAG
>JAAZVO010000099.1 GCA_018623405.1 Crocinitomicaceae bacterium | reverse complement strand
TTCAAATACCTTAAAACCTTTCTAGCCGTGGTAAAAATTTCTTTTCGGAGTGCATCAGGTGTTGCCGCGAGCTCATTTAACTCTTTATCGATAAACGATTTTTGTTTACTAACTGCGGCTGCCTTTTTTGCTAAATCTAGAAATGCAGATAGGTCTTGTTTAATTGGTTCTAAGAAATTACTCCAAGCTGCTTTCTTTGCATCTCGAGCGCGCTTTTTTGCATCGGCTTCAATTTCACTCAATTCTTCTTCAGTAGCCAATTCTTTACTTAAAATCCACTCTCGCATTTTTCTAATTCCATCAAATTCAGTTTCCCATGCAAGCCTGTCTTTAGATTTATATCTTTCATGAGAACCTGAAGTGCTATGCCCTTGAGGTTGAGTACATTCTTCAACGTGAATTAGGACAGGAATATGCTTTTCTCTTGCGGTTTTTACGGCCTCTTCGTAGGTTAAACACAAATTGAGGTAATCCCAACCTTTAACCTTGAAAATTTCGTAGCCATTGTAGTTTTCATTTCTTTGGAAACCTCGTAAAACTTCAGAGATACTCTCTTTTGTTGTTTGATATTTTTTAGGAACGGAAATTCCGTGTCCATCATCCCATACGCTTACCACCATAGGTATTTGAAGCACACCGGCGGCGTTAATTGTTTCCCAAAAAAGTCCTTCTGAGGTACTTGCATCACCAATAGTTCCAAAAGCAACTTCGTTTCCTTTATCAGAAAATGATGTGAATTGATGAAGTGCCTTGTTTTCGCGGTAAAATTTTGAAGCGTAAGCTAAACCTAAAAGTCTAGGCATCTGAGATCCGGTAGGAGAGGAGTCTGCTGCAGAGTTTTGCATCTGCATTAGGTCTTTCCAATTGCCTTTTTCATCTAAACTGCGGGTGGCAAAGTGAGCATTCATTTGCCTTCCGGCAGATGCAGGATCATTTTTTACATCAGGGTCTGCATACAGTTGAGCGAAAAAAGCTTCGATTGTAGAAAGTCCAAGCGCAAACATGATGGTTTGGTCTCTGTAGTAACCCGATCTAAAATCCCCATCTTGAAATTGTTTGGCTAAAGCAATTTGGGCGATTTCTTTACCATCCCCAAAAATGCCAAACTTGGCTTTTCCGGTTAAAACTTCTCGGCGTCCTAAAAGGCTAGCCTCTCTACTTTCGTTGGCTATTCTGTAATCTGTGAGCACCTCTTTTTTTAATTCCTCAAAACTTAATTCTTCTGCTATTGCGCTATCTGCTTTTACCTGATTCATGCATGGGATTTAATGAAAAAAAGAAACGCCTCAAAGATACAACTTTGAGGCGTTTACAAGGGAAACCCTTTGTTACCGAATTGAATGAAAATTGAAGTTAGCCCTTGTTGTTGGTTGATTGGTTAGATTGTTCTAAAAAATTAGGTTCAGAAAGTATCATTCCTAAATACCCACCAATTATGGGTTGTTGTACTTTTTCAACTTCTTCAGTTGATTGATTTTCTGTGCTATCTGCAGTTGTAACTTTATTGTTGGTTGAATCGCAAGGAAGAAAGCTCCAAAAATTATAAATAGACTGAAAGTGGTGGTCAGTTTTTTCTTTGCTTAATTGGGGAGTACACTCTTTTTGATTTTGTTCTGCCGGTGTATAAGCAAGTATTGATAATGATACTAGGCTTAAAAAACTCAGTAAAACGGTTTTAATAATTATGGGTTTCATGGTGTTTGGATTCAAATTCAAAAGTAGGACGGTTGGCATGGCTAAAAGGTTACATTTAAGTTAATATGCGTTAATACATGTTAATATTCAATTAGTTAGGTTATTCCTGGTTATCACCTTGCCAATCTTCAAAACAGTTTTTACAAGTTAAACCGTTGGTTAACATTGTCCATTTTAAGTTGAGCATATCGGTGTCCCAAGTATTAGTAACATTATCGATGTCATAAATTACATTTTTGGTAGATTCATCAATAAAAACTGATTTTCCGTAGGGCACTAATAAGGTCAACTCTAGGTCTTGTCTTCTCCATTTATCTTCTACACTAAAGTTGAAAAGAGGTTCAAGAACAAGTGTAGAATCAATTAATGAAAAGTTGAAATTGATGGCCTTGGCGCGTGCAGCAGCCACTTTCTCAGAATTTCCTCTTGCAAATTTTGAAACTACTAATTTGTAGGTTGAGTCATCTGAGGGTTGTATGTCAAGCGTATATCCACTCAGAAACACTTTTTCATCAGATATTTGAAAATAGTCGTCATCAAATTTTTTGAATTTCTTTCTTTTATGAGAGTATTTTGAAATTGGCAATTTGCTGTTATCTACTTCTACTTTTAATGTTTTTATGGTAGATGTTTCTAGGTTTATTACCTTTTCTTGTTTGCCTTTATTTCCAAACTCTGAAAGGGTTGAAACTCCTGCATATGCTGTAAAGATTAACCCTAAAATCCATAGTGAAAACCCTACCACACCCAGTAGCTTAGACTTTATTCTATCTCCCAATAACAGTTTTAATCCGGCAACTGTTAAGAAGAATAATGGCACTCCTGCTACAAGAAAAACTCCTAAAATACCTAAGAACGAATCAAATCCTGATGAAAAGAAAATGTTAGATAATTCTGATAATCCGTAAGAATTTACTCCATCTGTATTAACTGCGGTTACAATTTTTGAGGTAGTAAATACCGAAATTAATAAGCTTACTAGAGCAATGCTTCCGGCAATTAAAAAGATTATTCCTAAAAACTTACCTGCAAACTTGAAAGCCATTGTAAGTAAGCTTGCTAAAAATGAAATGAAACTACTAAAGAAATTTCGGGTTTTTTCAGTACCTGTTCTAACACTTGGCCCTGCTTTATCTTTTAAATCGTTAAATCTATTTTTTAAATCTCTAGCTTCTTCTTCTACTTTTTTTTTGATGTTATCTATGGTAACACTTTCTCCTTTCATTTCAAGCTTTTCTGCTGTAGTTTTAGCTTCAGGCATAATAACCCAAAGAACTATATAGAATAAAATTCCTGTACCAAAACCTAAAAAGGCGATAACAAAAAGAGCTCTGAAAATAATTGGGTCAACATCAAAGTAATGGCCAATTCCTGAGCAAACACCACCTAAGATTTTACTGTCGGGATCGCGATATAACTTTTTCTTTGGTCTTGGCCCGCTTGAAAAATTGGTTTTATTCTCTTTAAACCCTTCACCTTGTTCTTCATCAAGATAATCTTCGGGCTCTCCCATTAACTTAATTACTTCATCTACATCTCCTACAGAAATTACTTGATTTTTACCTGATAACTTCTCTTGAAACACTTCAGCAATGCGTGCCTCAATGTCTGCCATAATTTCGTCTTTTCCTTCAGAGTTGCTGAAATAACTTTTTATGGTATCGAGGTATTGTTTTAGCTTATTAAAGGCCTCTTCATCAATATTAAAGATGATGCCGCTAATATTTATGGTTACTGTTTTGTTCATGATTACTTAGATTGTTGGGGTTTGTTCGATCTTATTTTATTTACGGCAGTGGATAAATTGCTCCAAGTGCCTTCTAATTCATTGTGAAATTTCTCACCGATTTCGGTTAAGCTGTAGTACTTTCTTGGTGGTCCTGAGGTAGATTCTTCCCATCTGTAAGCCAATAATCCCGCATTTTTCAACCTAGTTAAAAGCGGGTAGAGTGTACCCTCTACAACTATTAACTTGGCATCTTTTAGCTGTGCAATTATGTCTGATGGATAGGCTTCTCCGTGCTGCAAAATGGATAGGATACAATACTCTAGTATTCCTTTTCTCATTTGCGCTTTTGTGTTTTCAATTTTAATATCCATATAAAACTATCTTTTACCAATTATTTGGTGAAGCAAATATATATGTATAGTTAGTTACTATGCAATACATAGTACTAAGTTTTTATAAATTATTGTTACAAACGGTAACAAATTGAGGATGGATGGAAATTTTTACGAAAAAGCTAGGATGTAGATATTGTTTTCTATTGGGCTACTTCCAATAAAACAGACTCTTTTGATCTTATATTAGGGAAAAAGCTAAGTAGCTTATCCAACACTTCATCAACTAGGGCATCAGGACAAGATGCACCTGAGGTAAGAATAATTTTAGGAACTTCTTTATTTGGAAGATAATCGGTTGTTGCCAAATTCAGCTTATTTACATAATCAAAATGGTGAATTGATTCTTTTGAGAAGTCGTTTTGAGATGAAATAAAGAAGGTTGGAAATTTTTCTTCCAATAATTCTACTAAATGGCTTGTATTTGAACTATTGTAACCACCAACAACAATTGCCATATCGGCATCAGTGGTTAATAAACCTTTTGTTGCTTCTTGGTTATCATTGGTTGCATAGCATAAGGTGTCTCGTGTATCGGCAAAATGTTGTTTCAAGTTTGCTTCGCCGTATTTTGACTGCATTATTTCTTTGAAATACATTGAAATAGCATGGGTTTCAGAAGCCAACATGGTAGTTTGGTTTACTACGCCAACACTTTCAAGATGCTTATCTACATCGAAACCATCTGAATACTTTCCCTCAAAGTATTTGTAAAACTCTTCATTTGTTCGCTTTCCTAAAATTACATCGCCAATAATTTTAGCCTCATCCATATTTAATACAACAACCGATGGAGCATTTTCAGACGAATGCGAAAATGTAGCTCTTGTTTCTTCATGTTTGAATTTACCATGAATAATTATGGTGTAATCTTGATCGCCTAATTTTTTGCTGCTATTCCACACCTTCTTTACAAAAGGACAAGTGGTATCATACCTTTCTATTTGAATTCCAATTTTTCTTAATCTTTCTTCTATTTCTAATGTGGTCCCAAAAGCCGGAACAATCACAATATCTTCACTAGTTAGCTCTTCCCAATCTACCAATTGATTACCTGCAGTATCTTGAATAAACCGAATTCCTTTATTAGTGAGGTCATCATTTACATGTGGGTTATGAATCATTTGGCTAAGCAGGAAAATACGTTTTCCCGGATTTTCTTCAACAGTTTTGTAAGAAATTTCGATTGCATTTTCCACACCATAACAAAACCCAAAATGTCTGGCAAGATAAAACCCTACACTACCAAAGTTTAAATATGTTGGGGTAAAGTCTTTTTTACGTGGGTCGGTTTGTTTTCTTGCCTCTTTTATGGCGGATATAAAAGAGCTTTTATAAAAGGTAGGAATATCAAATTTTTTCATGGCTGCTTTGCAAAATTAATGGTAAAACAGGGGAGAGGTTAAAAGGTTTTAACCGAATTATGGTGACGATACTTCAATAAGTTCTAAATCAAAAATTAGCACCGAGTTTGCAGGAATGCTGCCTATTGCTCTATTGCCATAACCTAATTTCGAAGGAATAATTAATTTGATGCTTCCACCTTCGTTAATAAGTTGAAGTCCCTCTTGCCATCCTAAAATTAAGTTGTTTAAAGCAAATGTTACAGGGGTGCTAGCTTCGTCAAATACGGTACCGTCTAATAGTTCACCTTTATAAGTTACAGTAACATTAGAGTCTAAAGTTGCTTGGCTGCCATTACCTTGATTGTTTATTATATAATGCAATCCTGAAGATGTTTGTTCAGCATTTAAATTTTGCTCATTAAGGTAATCTTCAATAAGCTTAAGGTCTTTTTCAAATTGGGTTTGAGGCTCCTCTTTTTCACACCCAAAAAGCAAAGGAGAAGCCAAGATCAACAACCAAATAAATTTAGTATTCATTGAATAATTATTTAGGTTGGTAAAACTAATTTTTATCCTTAACTGATGAAAAATTGGGAGTATTTTTAATGGCTTGATTTTTAGCTTGTTCAAATAAAATAATATACTACTTTTGCACCCCGATTTCGGATAGGTTTATAGGCAGCTAAACCAAGTTAAATTTCTTTCATCTTGCTGTCCTCGGATGAAATACAATTAAATTTTATGTCAGAAGAAACAAAAAAAGCTGCCGAAAATACAGAAGAAGCAGCAAAAGAGGCCACCACTCCAAAGGCCGAATCTCCCAAAGAAGAAGTTAAGTCAGAAGCAAAAGAGGAAACTACGAAAGTAGAAGCCGAGGTTAAAGAAGAGGCGCCTAAGGTTGAAGCAAAAGAAGAAAGCGCTGAAACTGAAGCTGATGATGAAGACAAAAAACCAAAAAGAAAAAGAACAGCAAAGAAAGTTGATGTTGAAAAAGAAGCTGAAGCGGCAGAAGAGGAAGAATCTACTGAAGAAGCAGAAGAGGAAACAACCATTGAAGTAGTTGCTGAAAAGGAAGATGATACTCCTAAAGGTCAGCCTGCTGAAACTTTTTCTACAGATAACATTAACCCATTAGAAGATTTTGATTGGGGTGCTTTTGGTAAAAAACAAGACGTTTACAAACCAGAAGAGCAAGAAAGATTATCAAATCTCTATAATGAAACCTTAACTTCAATTGCAGATCATGAAGTAATTGAGGGTGTGGTTGTTACAAAAAACAAAAAAGAAGTTGTTGTAAACATAGGTTATAAATCTGAAGGTGTTATTCCAACCTCTGAGTTTAGATACAATCCTGATTTGGCTGTTGGCGAAAAAGTTGAAGTTTACGTAGAGAGCACCGAAGATAAAAACGGTATTTTACAACTTTCACACAGAAAAGCAAGATCATTAAGAGCTTGGGATAGAGTAAATGAAGCATTAGAAAATAATGAAATCATTAAAGGTTATGTTAAATGCAGAACTAAAGGTGGTTTAATTGTAGATGTATTCGGAATTGAAGCATTCTTACCAGGTTCTCAAATTGATGTTAAGCCAATTAGAGACTATGATCAGTATGTTGGAAACAACATGGAGTTTAAAGTTGTGAAAATCAACAAAGAATTCCGTAACGTAGTAGTTTCTCACAAAGCACTTATCGAGGCTGAGATTGAAGAGCAGAAAGTAGAAATCATGCAAAAACTTGAGAAAGGTCAAGTACTAGAAGGTGTTGTTAAAAACATTACTTCTTATGGTGTATTCATTGACCTTGGTGGAGTTGATGGTTTGATTCACATTACTGACCTTTCTTGGGGTAGAGTTAATCATCCTGAAGAAATCGTTGAACTTGATCAAAAAGTTAACGTGGTTATTCTTGACTTTGACGATGAGAAGAAAAGAATTGCTTTGGGTATGAAACAATTACAAGATCACCCATGGGATAAGCTAGACGAAGGACTTAAAGTTGGCGATACTGTAAAAGGTAAAGTAGTAGTATTGGCAGATTACGGTGCATTTGTTGAAATAGCTCCGGGAGTTGAAGGCTTAATTCACGTTAGTGAAATGTCTTGGTCTCAACACTTAAGAACTGCCTCAGACTTTTACAATGTAGGAGATGATATTGAAGCTGTTGTTATGACAATTGACAGAGAAGAACGTAAAATGTCACTTTCTCCTAGAAGACTTACTCCAGATCCATGGGAAAATATAGAAGCTAAATACCCTGTTGAGTCTAAACATAAAGGTAAGGTTACCAATATCTCTAACTTCGGTGTATTTGTTGAATTAGAAGAAGGTATTGATGGCTTGATTCACATTTCAGATCTTTCATGGTCTAAAAAAATCAACCACCCTGCTGAATTCGTGAAACAAGGCGAAGAGTTAGAAGCAGTTGTTCTAGAAATAGATAAAGACAACAGAAGACTTAGCTTAGGTCATAAGCAATTAGAAGAAAACCCATGGGAAGTATTCGAATCTGTATTTACCGAAGGTTCAATTCACCAAGGAACCATCTTATCAATGGCTGATAAAGGTGCTGTTGTTGGATTACCTTACGGAATTGAAGGTTTTGCACCCGGTCGTCATTTAGTAAAAGAAGACAGAAGCAAAGCAAAAGCAGACGAAACGCTAGATTTCAAGGTTTTAGAATTCAATAAAGAAGCGAGAAAAATTATTGTTTCTCATTCAAGAATACACGAAGATGAAGCTAAAGCACAAGGTGCACAAGAAGAGCGTAAGGCAAAAGCTTCAGCTAAAAAAACCAAGAAAATGGTTTCAGATAACAACAAAAACATGGAGAAAACAACCCTTGGAGATCTTGGGGCTTTAAGCGAATTAAAGCAAGAGATGGAAGAGGCAGAAAAGAAAAAGAAGTAATTTCTTCAATGTAAGATCAATAAAAAGCCATCCTTAGGGGTGGCTTTTTTTTTAGACTTCTTTTAAGTTTTACAAAGTTTTAAACTTTTAGAATCAATTATCAGAAAATTAAAAAACATATAACTTAAATTTGCCAATTAATGAAGCCAAGGGTATTATTAAATGCAATTCAACTCAACTTCACCCTTCGCAGGCTTTGTGTTCAGCTTATTGAAAATCACGGAGACTTTAGCAATACAGTAATTTTAGGCATTCAGCCTAGGGGTGTTTTTGTATCAAGAAGGATTATAAAAATCTTAAAAGAGCAATTTAACCTAGCTAATATTCCCTATGGTGAAATTGATATTTCATTTTACCGAGATGATTTTAGAAGGAGGGAAGCCCCAATACAAGTTGAAAAAACCAAAATTGACTTTTTAATTGAAGAAAAGCGTGTTGTTTTAGTTGATGATGTGCTTTACACAGGAAGGACTACTAGAGCGGCGCTAGATGCCATGCTAGACTATGGTCGCCCATCAGATGTTGAGTTTTTAGTTTTAATTGATAGAAGGTTCTCAAGGCATTTACCTATACAAGCAAACTACATTGGTAAAAC
>JAAZVO010000098.1 GCA_018623405.1 Crocinitomicaceae bacterium | reverse complement strand
TACAAGAAAATGGCATTGAAGTGATTTCGGGGATTCTTCAAAAAGAGTGTAACCAACTGAATAAAAGGTTTTTTACTTACCATACTCAAAAGCGACCATTTATTGTGTTAAAATGGGCACAAACACAAGATGGGTTTATTGATAAAGAAAGAGCAAATGATGAATTGCCATTGAAGATAACTTCAAAAAATGCATCAAGGTGGGTGCATCAACAACGGGCTATTGAAGATGCTATTTTAATTGGTAAAAACACGTTGTTGAAAGACAACCCCAGCCTAACTACAAGGTTGGTTGGAGGTAAAAACCCAATACCAATTGTTTTGGGGTGGCCAACAGAGCATTTGGATTTTAAGCTACTTAACTTAAACCAAAAGGTTTTGGTTATTAATGAAACACCTCCTGAATCAAATGCAAATATTGAATTGATAAATCAGAACCCAAAAGACTTAAAGCAAGTTTTAAATGAGCTTTACAAACGTGAAATACAAAGTGTATTGGTTGAAGGCGGAACAAAGGTTTTGCAAAGTTTTATTGACAATGGTTTTTGGGACGAGGTTTATGTATTCGAAAACAGGGAGTTAATATCTAAAGGAATAAACGCCCCTGCATTTGATTTTAAAAAAATAGGACAACCTTGTAGATTGGATGAAGAAACGCTTTGGTATTGTACTAAAAGCTAAAATTAAACCCGGTATCTTTTATCCACATATTGCGAATAATACCCGAATCTTTTTGAAGATCTAAATCTACCAAGTACAAGTGAATTAAACCAAGTGTTTTGCCGTACTTTTCTTTTTTAATTCTGCGTTCTAAAATATTTTCATCTTCGTAGTTTAACACCTCAATAAACTCATTTATTGAAATTCCATTAACCACGGTATCTGTTTTTAGGCTATGTACTTCAAAATCTTCTTCAGGTAAATCTGCAAAGGCATAACCATTCCACTCATTACCTGCCCTTACAGGAAAAGTAAGCTTAACAACCCTTTGATTTTCTTCAACTTGCTCTACCCTAGTTTGTGTTTTGGTGCTTGTCCAAACATCTTTTAATACCCAATTTGTTCCGTTTCTTTTTTCGTATCGGTGTAGCTCTCTGCTTTCTCTTCCTTCTAAATCGTTGAAAGTATTGGTGAATACTTCAACAACTTCGTAAGTTATGGTATCAATAGTTTGAGCAAAGTCATTATAGATAATATCTTTAACCTCATACAAGCGATAATAATCCTCATTGTTGGGGTAATATTCGTAACCTAAATCAATAAGTGTTGGAGCATTCACATCATCTTTATTGCAACTGAGGCTTATGAAAATAACTAACAGGTAAAGCGCCTTTTTCAATCTTCTTCTCTTTTTATGGTTTTAATTAACTCGCCCAATTTATAAAATTCCCAATGGGTTATCTTGGCATTTTCATCATAGTAAATCCACTTTCCGTGTCTCACTGCATCTTTATACCTTCCTACAATTCTTTTGTTTCCATTTGGATGAAAATAATTAACCGTACTATCAGGGTTTCCATCAATGTAATTGGCCTCATATTTTAGTTGACCTTCTTCAAAAAACTCTTGAACCTTACCATTTATCAATCCATCTTGATAAGGCTCTGTTCTAGCTATGCCGCCGCCTGCATAATATACTTTTCGGGTATTGATAAGCTTATCGTTTTTGTACTCTTCTTCAGAACTTAAAATTCCATTATTATCCCAATACATCCATGTGCCCTGCTTTGCCCTATTGATGTAAATTCCTTTACCCATTACCTCACCGTTTACATGAAAAAAGGTAGCGAAGCCCGTATCTTGTTTGTAGCTTATTTCTGATGTTTTTTTACCAAACTCACTAAAATATTGAAATGTGCCAATGGGCTTATCATCTTTAAATTGCCCCGTGTAACGCACTACTCCACTTGGGTAGCTTTTTTTCCAAGCCCCTTGCTTTCTGCCTTTTTCATCAACTTTATTGATGTTATCGGGCTGAGCCAAACCAATTAAAGGAAAAAGTAGAATTAGTAAAAAGTGACTACGCATCAATACAAAACTAATGGGATAATATTGAAACGAATTCCTTGCCAAAAATTATACATTCATTATTTCTGAAGAAAGCGCTAGAGCTTCCTCTAAAAGTTCAGCGTTAATGCCTGTTTCAATTTTGTTTGCATCAAAAAAGGAAAGCATTTTCTCGGTAGGCATATTTCCTGTTAAATCGTCTTTTGCCATTGGGCAACCGCCAAATCCTTTAAAGGCTCCATCAAACCTTCGGCAACCGCTTTCGTATGCTGCCTCCACTTTTTCTTCCCATTTATTGGGCATGGTATGTAAATGGGCGCCAAAAGTAACTTCAGGCAATTCAGGAATTAAATCAGAAAATAAACTTCTAATATTTTTAGGATTAGATACGCCAATAGTATCGGCTAATGAAATCACTTTAATTTCAAGCTCGTTGGCCAATCGCTCACTCCATTTTATGGCAATATCAGCACTGTAGATGTCGCCATAAGGATTTCCAAAACCCATAGAGATGTAAATAACCAAAGTTTTATTGGTTTTTAAGCATAAGTTTTGAATGGCTTCTACCCTGCTTAAACTCTCTTCTATACTTGCATTGGTGTTGCGTTGTTGGAAGGTTTCTGAGATAGAAAATGGATAGCCCAAATATTGTATTTGCTCAAAAGGTGCAGCATTTTCAGCTCCTTTTTGATTGGCCACTATTCCAAGCAATTTAGTTGTGGTATTATCTAAGTTTAAACCTTCTAACACTTTTGGTGTATCTGCCATTTGAGGAATGGCTTTGGGAGAAACAAAGCTTCCAAAATCAATGGTATGAAAGCCCATTTGTAGCAAATGGTTGATGTATTTAATTTTTTGCTCCGTACCAATATAGGTTTTGATGCCCTGCATAGCGTCTCTAGGGCATTCTACCAATTGCAATTCAGTCATGGTGATGGTTTTTAAAATAGTCGGTTAAACCCCTATTTATATTGCGAATCATGTATGGACCTTCATAAATAAGCCCTGTATAAACTTGTAGAAGATCTGCGCCTGCTTCAATCTTTTCTATAGCGTCTTTTGTGGTAGCAATTCCTCCCACACCAATAATAGGAAAACCTTTTCCTAGCTTATTTCTTAAGTAGCTAATTACCTCTGTAGATCTTTTTTTAACGGGCTTTCCACTTAAACCGCCTGCTTCTTTATAAAGCTTTTCGGGCGACTTTAAATTACTTCTATCAATTGTAGTATTGGTTGCAATTAACCCTGCCAAACCTGTGGTTTGAGCTATTTCTACAATATCATCTAATTGAGAGTTTGTAAGGTCTGGAGCAATTTTTAATAAGATTGGTTTTGGTTGGGCTTTTTGCTCATTAAGTGTTTTTAGCTCAAGCAACAACTTGGTTAGCGGAGCTTTATCTTGTAAATCGCGTAAATTAGGTGTGTTGGGCGAACTTACATTAACCACAAAGTAATCAACATAAGGATACAGGCCTTCAAAGCAAATTTTATAATCTTGGAACGCAGCTTCGTTAGGTGTAACCTTGTTTTTACCAATGTTTCCTCCAATAATGAGATTTTTAGGTCTGCTTTTAAGATTATTGATTGCGGCCTCTAACCCTTGGTTATTAAAGCCCATGCGGTTTATTAAGCCATTATCAGCAGGCAGTCTAAACATTCGTGGTTTAGGATTTCCCGGTTGCCCCTTTGGTGTGATGGTGCCAATTTCAATAAATCCAAAGCCTAAATGTTGGAATGATTTGTAAAGTGAAGCTTCTTTGTCGAAGCCTGCTGCCAACCCAACCCTATTCGGAAAATTTATACCAAATAAGTTTAAAGAAGTATATTTATTTTCAATTTTTAATTTATTGAAAAACAACCATTTAAAAATTTTTGTTTCAACAATTAATTTAAATACTGATGTAGTTAAATGATGAGCTGTTTCAGGATTAAATTGAAACAAAATGGGTTTTACAAAAGCCTTATAAAACATGCTGCGAATTTAATTTGAAAACTAGCTTTAATTTCAATTATAGGTTTGATGTTGATAAGTTAAAGTAAATCAATTAAAACAGGCCAACTGCCCTCCTACATTTGGGTTATGGGTGCTGCAGAAAGAAGCATTATTAAAAGAATATATTTCATTTTAATGATTGGTTTTTTGGCAAGCATGACAATAAGTTACAACGCTTGGTTTGCCCTAACCGATTTTCCAACAGTTTCTTTTTGGGCTTTTGAAGTACCTTTTTATGTTTTTCAAAGCCTATCGGGAATTTTGGCAGCCTTGGTATTTATGCAACCATTTGCATTTTCAAGTAGGCTAATTCCTAGAGCTATCATTTTAATAATGTTTTTGCTCTTCGTTTTAAATCAAACCCTTGTACAACCATGGGCATGGATGTATTTTTTAATGATTTGGTTGCTATCTCCATTTGCCCGTTACCATTACCAATACAAAGAGTTAGCACCTTTGTTAAGAGGCTTTCAGGTGCTGATGGCTTTAATTTATATTGCCTCAGGAGCATTAAAAATTCATCCGGAATTTGGCTCTTGGACTTTGCCCTATATTTTACAACCTATCACAAACTTTTTCTGGCAATTTAAAGAAGAGTTGGAAGGTTTCTTTCTGTTTGTTCCTTATTTCGAAATTGTTTTTGGTGTTTCACTGCTACTGCCTCAAATAGCAAGGTTTTCTAGGTTTGGCTTAATTGCCATGCATTTAGCCATTTTAGGGCTTCTTGGTCCGTTGGGATTAAATAACAATACGGTTGTATGGCCTTGGAACATCCAAATGATTCTATTGCTATTGGTTGTTTTTCCGCATGGCTTCCGTAAAGTGGAAGTTTTTCCTATTAGGTTTTTGATTTACAAAAAGCCAATAAATTATATTATTGGTTTGGTTTTGATTGCTGCAGGTCTCCATTTTGCCTCACTTGGAAATGCTTACCTCGCCTTCGATTTGTATTCGGGACGCACCGCGTATCCTCAAATTTGCTTAACAAAAAATGAATTAAAACGAATTCCAAAATCTATAGATAGGTATACCTATGCTGAAGGAGATAGTATTTATATAAATTATTTTTCTTGGGGATACGAAACTTTGAACATTCCCCCTTGCCCTGCACCTTGGTGTGATGGGGTTTTTGAGGAGAAGGTTGTTAAGAGGGTTTTGGATTAATTTTTTTTGAGTTTAATTAGATGAAATAAACAAAAAAAAATTACACCAAGTAGATTTTACTTTTTGATAAGACTTTAAAAATTACATAATGTTGAATAGGCTTTAAATAAGCACTTGAAAAGCCAATTTACCGTGTGTAAATGTTTACAAATACTTAATATCGGTTCTAACTATCATAATTAGATGGTTTTGAATTTTTAACCCATTAATTACCAATGCATTTGTTTAAAAACTATGATATTTAGTACATTTATGCGCATCATGAAAGACGAAAGGTAGCTAACTATCATAATGACGTATAGCTACTAGTTGTAGCACATTTTTTTAAACTAATTTATGAAGGAGCTCAAATTTTTATTTCTACTTTTTACATTTTCACTTAGCACATCATGTCTATCGCAAGAGATAACTAAAGGAAATGAAATGAAAAATATACTTTCAATTACTGCAGGAGGAACACCCACAACTCTTGGGATTACATACGAACGAATCTTAAACAACAGAAAAGTCTCATTGGAAATCGGAACTGGTTTATTGTTGGGAGGTGGGCTCGGAATTAACTTTTATCCAATTAAATCCGTAGAAAAGGAACAATTTAACCCTTTTTTAGGTGTTCGCTCATCCTACAATATACAAGGTTCTGGCGGCAGTAGGATTGTAAATTATTTGCCAGTTGGCATTAACTATTTAGGTTCCAAAAAATTATATTTATGTCTTGATTTCGGACCAGCATATATTGTTCAGCTGGTGCCAAATGGATCTATACGTTGGGATCTACCACAACCAAACTATCCTAAGTATTCATTTAATGTTTATGGAGGATTTAAAGTAGGTTTTGGGTTTTAATAAGGCCTTGTTTTAAAACTGAAGTCGTATAAAATATAATTGAAACGTACTACAACAATGTATAAAAGGCATTAAAAACACCTCTTATACAAACCTTGTTTGCAAGCAAAAAAATGGAAAAAACAATAATCAATATTGAGTTAAAATTGTTACATCAACATTAGGTAACAAAATAAATATACGATGAAAAAAATTGAGCAAATTGAAAGACACATCTTAGAATTGAGAGAAAGCTTAAAAAATCATGCCCTTTATTATCATTTGTCAGATGTACAAGATATAAAGATTTTCATGGAAAAACATATTTATGCTGTTTGGGATTTTATGTCTCTATTAAAAGCACTCCAACAACAATTAACTTGTATTTCGATACCATGGAAACCCTCTTACAATGCAAAAACAGCAAGATTTATTAATGAAATTGTTTTAGGGGAAGAAACTGATGTAAATGAAAATGGCATACGCAAAAGTCATTTTGAAATGTACATCGAAGCAATGAACGAAGTTGGCGCCAGTACAGAAAAAATATTACACTTTGTCAAATCAACAAATTCAATAGATGACATTGTTAGTAGAATACAAAACTCTAACTTAAAAAAAGCGGAAAAAGAATTTTTAGAATTCACCTTCAAAACAATCGAAACACGCGAAGTACATAAAATAGCTGCTGCATTTACTTTTGGAAGAGAAGACCTCATCCCTGATATGTTTCTTGCTATTATAGATAAGTCAAATCATAATCATGAAAATAAATTCCCAAAACTCTCCTACTATTTAAATAGACATATTGAATTAGACGGAGACGAGCACGGACCTTTATCTCTTGAAATGATTTCTGAACTTTGCGGAGATGATGAAAGCAAATGGGATGACGTTCTTCAAACGTCTGTAGAAGCTTTAAAGAAAAGAATTAGCCTATGGGATGAAATAACAGATGAAATAAAACAAAGAAAGCCAGCATACAACATTGCATAAAACGGCAAGTGGGGCTATACGCCTCACCTACGTTTATGTGAGGACGTTGACTATCATTTAAAAAAATTTTAATCTGAGTTTGAATTCCTAACTTTACAATATGCAAGTTGAAAGATTAAATAATGAAATATTAATCCGATTATCAGCAACTACAGACACAATTGGATTACAAAGGTTTCTAGACTTTTTAAAGTTTAAGGAAATTACTTCAAAAAGCAAGGCAACTGAATTAGACATTGACAAACTTTCTGACAGCTCTAAGAAGGATTGGTGGACTAAAAACAAGTCGCGATTTCTTAAATGAAAATTGTAGTTGATACCAACATTGCCTTCAGTGCTGTAAGCTTCACTGAGCTCCTTCGTCGTTGTATCGCATGGTAAAATCATAAACAATTATATTATCAATTAATTCTTTTTACCTGTATAATCTAAGGCATTAACCACCCAACTCCCTCAATCGCTCTAATAACGGCGGATGCGAGTAATAAAAGAAAACATAAGCTTTGTGTGGAGTAAGGTTGCTTAAAGAGTCTACCGCCAAGGTTTTTAAAGCTTCACTTAGGGCTTTGCTATCAGAAGTTTCTTTGGCGTAAGCATCTGCCTCAAACTCGTTTTTGCGCGATAGTATATTACCAAACAATCCGGTTAACAATGAGATTGGACTAAATAAAAATCCAAATGCCACCATAGCAATATGAAAACTTGGTTGGTTGGTACCCAAAGCTCCAGAAATCATTTCGTTTCCTAACAATAAAGAGAAGATGTACAATGTAACTCCGGTAGAAAGAATAGAAATAACCGTTGATGTTTGGATGTGTTTCTTTTTGTAATGCCCTACTTCATGCGCTAAAACGGCTTCTACTTCATCTTCTTTCAATTTTTCAATCAAAGTATCAAACAGCACAATCTTTTTCTTTTTGCCTAAACCGCTAAAAAAGGCATTTGCTTTTGTAGAGCGTTTAGAGCCATCCATCACAAAAAGCCCTGTTAATGGGTAATTTATTTTCGCACAGTATTGTGTAATTCGGTCTTTTAAGCTCCCCTCCTCCATTGGGCTCAGTTTGTTAAACAAAGGCAATATCCAAGAGGCATAAAACATATTCATAATTAACGAGAACCCTGCAATTAAAGCCCATGCGAAAATCCAAAATTGCTCTCCAAACTGAAGGTACAGCCAAACTATGGCAGCATAAAGCAATCCACCAATTAAGCCCCCCAACACCCAACCTTTAATTTTATCTAATACATACGTTTTTGGTGTTGTTTTATTAAAACCGTATTTGGCCTCAATTACAAACGTTCCGTAAATGGAAAGTGGCGTTGTTAATAGGTCAGAAGCCAATCCTAAAATCCCAAAAAACAACAATCCTGAATAAATGGGGTGCGAGCCAAAAGTGTATCGAATGAATCCATCAAACCAACCGAAAAAACCGGAATAGAGCAACGCAAAAGTTACCAAAAAGCTTATGGTGCTTGTTAACAGACCAAACCTGCCTGTTTCTTTTTCGTACTTAAGCATTTTGGCGTAATGCTCTTCATCATAAATTCCTTTGGCTTGTGGCGGTAATGTTGGGCTAATTGCTTTGTTGTTGAGCCAATCTAAAGTTCTTTCTAGCACAAAGTCTGCTACTCAAATAATGAGTATGATATTTAAAACAACTTCGCTATTCATTAGTAGGCTCCTTTATATTTTCTAATAAACCACTC
>JAAZVO010000097.1 GCA_018623405.1 Crocinitomicaceae bacterium | reverse complement strand
TAGTACTTCTAATCCTTTTTCACTTGCAATTCCTCTAATGTGGTACCTAAATGTTTCCATGTAGATATCAGCAAAAGAATACCTGTTGTTATCAAAAATTAATGGGTTAAAAAAGTCTTTTATCCTACTTATGTAGATTCCGCCAATTATTGGAATTTGTAGGTCTTCTCTATACAAACCCTCTTCAATTCCTCGCTTCATATTGTCGCAAACCCAATTGAATATTACGTTATGGGTAAAATCGTCCATAATTTTCATTGCCTTGGGATGGTACCTGTTCAAATCATACCAAACGGAGGGGTGTATATCTTTAAATTGATTTAATACATGTCTGCTTACCGAGAAGTTTTCATCAATTGCGTTTAGCTTTTGACGTTTTATTTCATCCATGTGTTTGCAGTCTAATTGGATAATAAAATCCATAGACTTAACTACTAAATCATTTTTGTCTGAAAAATATTTGTAGAGCGTTTTTTTTGAAATTCCCAGTTGGCGGGCAATATCATCCATGGTTTGGCTTTTTACACCAAAACGTTTAAATAGCTCTACAATACTTTCTAAATAATTAATTGGTATGTCCATTTCCTAATTTGCGCGGCAAAATTATCCACACAAACCACACAGGAAACGATTTGTTCAATTTTTGTTTCCAAATTTTACAGGCGGAAATATTTAGTTATAAGCGGAAACGTTGCAGGGCTGCTTTATTGGGTTAAATTTGCCACCCAAATTTTTTAACAATGTGGCTCACCGTAAAAGAAGCAATTAAGGCAGAAAAAGTAAACAACGATGTAACTGTAAAAGGTTGGGTAAGGACTTTTAGGAGTAATCGATTTATTGCCCTTTCAGATGGAACTACCATACACACCTTACAACTTGTGGTAGATTTCGAAAACTTTGATGAAAAATTACTAAAGAAAATTACAACCGGTGCAGCTATAGAGGCTACCGGGCTTTTGGTTGAGTCTCAAGGAAGGGGGCAAACAGTTGAGGTTCAAGTAAAAGAATTAACTGTTTTAGGAGAAGCCTCAGCAGACGATTACCCTCTTCAACCAAAAAAGCACTCATTAGAGTTTCTTAGAGAAATAGCACATCTAAGGCCGCGTACTAACACTTTTGGTGCAATTTTTAGAATTAGGCATCATTTAACCTTTGCCATACATAAATACTTTAACGATAGAGGGTACTTTAACCTTCACTCACCAATAATTACTGGCTCTGATGCAGAAGGAGCAGGAGAAATGTTTAGAGTTACCACACTAGACCTCCAAAACCCTCCAAAGGCAGAAGATGGCTCAATCGACTTTACCGAGGACTTCTTTGGAAAATCAACCAACTTGACTGTTTCCGGACAATTGGAGGCAGAGTTGGGTGCCTTAGCACTATCAAAGGTGTACACTTTTGGCCCAACATTTAGGGCAGAAAACTCAAATACATCTAGGCATTTAGCTGAGTTTTGGATGATTGAGCCAGAGGTTGCTTTTGCCGATATTAATGACAATATGGATATTGCAGAAGACTTCTTAAAATTCTGTATTAAACACGTAAAAGAAACCTGTCCTGACGATCTCGAGTTTTTATCGAAAAGAAGAGAGGATACAGAAAAGGGTCTTCCGCAAAATCAACGCAGCGATAAAACTCTTTTAGAGCAACTAGACTTTGTTTTAGAAAATAATTTTGAACGGTTAACCTACACCGAAGCAATTGACATTTTAAGAAATTCTAAACCAAACAAAAAGAAAAAGTTTCAATATTTAATTGAAGATTGGGGAGCTGATTTACAAAGTGAACACGAACGCTTTTTGGTAGAAAAACACTTTCAAAAACCGGTTATTCTATATAACTACCCAAAAGAAATTAAAGCTTTTTACATGCGCCAAAACGACGATAACAAAACAGTTGCCGCTATGGACATTTTATTTCCGGGCATTGGAGAAATAGTTGGAGGCTCGCAACGTGAAGAGCGTTTAGATATGCTTAAACATAAAATCGCCGATTTTAACATTGAAGAAGAAGAGGTTTGGTGGTATTTGGAAACAAGAAAGTTTGGTACATGTAAACATGCCGGTTTTGGTTTGGGCTTTGAACGTATGATGATGTTTATTACCGGAATGGGCAACGTTAGGGATGTGATTCCTTTTCCACGTACACCAAAAAATGCAGAGTTTTAGGAATTAAACCTGTTAATTTTCCGGCTATAATAAAAGTGAAAGGTCATTTTTCTGTATTGAAATAGTTGTTTTCTTTACGGCAAGATGTTAAAGCAAAGCCTTCAACAAAAACTACTTCAAAAGCTAAGTCCGCAGCAAATTCAGTTAATGAAAATGCTGCAGCTACCTACCGTGGCGTTAGAGGCACGTATTAAAGAAGAGTTAGAGGCAAACCCGGCATTAGATGAAGGAGCTGAAAGCTTTGACAATGAAGAGGAATACGATTCATACGACGACCAACCCGAAGTATCTGAAGCTGAAAAAGAATTTGACTTTTCTGACTACATGGATGACTTTGATGATCCTAGTTATAAATACTCAATAAGAAATAAGGGCGCAGATGATGAAGATAGATCAATGCCAATTGTTGGTGGTAAATCTTTTATTGATAGATTAGAAGAACAAATTGGAGAATACAGCTTAGACGACCATAAATACCAACTCGCTCTTCATTTGGTAGGTAGTTTAGATGAATCGGGTTATTTAAGAAGAGATATTGAGTCTATTGTAGATGACCTTGCCTTTACTCAAAACATTTTTACCAATGCCGTTGAATTAGAGGAGGTTTTAAAAGTAATTCAACAATTTGACCCTCCTGGAGTTGGGGCAAGAGACCTTCAAGAGTGTTTGTTGCTTCAAGTTGAAAGAAAATTAGAAAAACATCGCTCCTTAGAGCTAATTACAGCAAAAGACATCTTGGTAAATAATTTTGATGCCTTTACCAAGAAACACTACAGTAAAATTTCTGAGAAGTTAGAAATTGATGACGATGCGCTTAAAACAGGTTTAGATGAAATATTAAAGCTAAACCCTAAGCCTGGCAACACAGCAAGCTCTAGCAATAAGCCAATTGAGCATATTGTGCCTGATTTTACATTGAACGTTAGAGACGGCCAGTTCGAATTGTTTTTAAACTCAAGAAATGCTCCTGAATTGCGCGTAAACAGAGAGTATCATCAAATGATAGAGGGTTATCAAAAACAAAAAGATAAACCCTCTAAATCCCAAAAAGATGCCATGATGTTTATTAAGCAAAAGCTTGATTCTGCAAAATGGTTTATTGATGCTATAAAACAAAGGCAAAATACCTTAATGACTACCATGGAGGCTATTTTGAATTACCAAAAAGAGTTTTTTCTTGAAGGCGATGAAACCAAGCTGAAACCCATGATCTTAAAAGATATTGCCGAAGAGATCAATATGGATATTTCAACAATATCAAGAGTAGCTAACAGTAAATATATCCAAACGCCATACGGTACTTATCTGTTAAAATATTTTTTCTCAGAGTCGCTTTCAACAACAAATGGAGAAGAAGTAAGTACCCGAGAAGTTAAAAGAATCTTGCAAGATTTAATAGGTGAAGAGGACAAAAGAAAACCTCTTACAGACGAGAAACTTGCCAAGTATTTAAAAGAAAAAGGATACAACATTGCTCGTAGAACTGTTGCCAAATACAGAGAGCAACTAAATATTCCCGTAGCCCGATTAAGAAAGGAGATTTAAAATGCCTAAAGGGGTTTCAAATGTTGTTTCAATTCTTTTACACCCTTTGTTAATGCCAACCTTTAGTGTGCTGCTTTTATTTAGTATAAACACTTATATAAGCCTCACTATTCCAATAGACTTACAGCTATTAGTTACCACTTTAGTGCTAATAAACACCTTTATTCTTCCAGGTATTTTTATCATTATTTTACATCGCAGAGGGTTCTTATCATCAGTTTACCTCGATAACCAAAAAGAAAGAGTAGTTCCTTTTATCATGGCTTTCTTTTTTTATGGTTTTACCTACTATCTGCTTAAGCGGGTAAACTTACCGCCAACTCTAAATGCTTTAATGTTCGGAGTTGTAATTTCGGTTTTTATCAGCTCGGCATTTAACTTCTTCACCAAAATAAGCATTCACATGGTAGGAATTGCAGGGGTTTTCGGGGCTTTTTATGCCATAAGTTTAACCTTTGGGCTCGATATTTTAGGCATTTTACTAGCCTTGGTTTTCGGAATTGGTTTGGTAGGCAGCGCCCGGCTTTCACTAAACAAACACACTCCAATAGAGCTAATTCTCGGCACTTTTATAGGGTTTGCCTCAGAGTTTTTAGTGGTGATAAATAAATGGGGTTAAAACAGGGTAATTGTAACGCCTAAAGAAAGAGGTGTAAGTTCAGTTCCCCTGCCTTCGAAAAATAAGTTACTTAAAGAGTAATATCCATTTACAGAAACTTTACCATAGCCTATTCTACCAGTTACACCATACCTAGACCTGCTCATTTGAGGGTAAATAAAGCTTTTATACTTATCTCCTGAATTGGTAATTGTTTTAGAGTAAATGTTAGTTCTGTATCCTAGTTTGGCCCCTGCAGCAACTTTCCAGCTATGCCCTTTTTCATTTGGCTTTGTTCTATACCTAATTTCAAATGGAAACTCAAAATAATTGCGCGTAATCTTGTGTCTTCGTATATTATTACCAGGCCCAAAAGGAACAAACTCAGCAAAGTTATTTCCCGCTGTATCTATAGATGTAACAATATCAGCTTTTGTATAATAATTATGAGAGTAAAACCCAATACCTATTCCAACAGAAATTCTATCGCTTTCTGCAAGAAAATGATCGTACATTAAAGAAATTCCTACTCCTCTGCTCCATGGGCTAAGCCTAATTGAATCCGGAAAGTTTAAAAGAGTTTCATAATTATACGAGACCATAAACATGTCTGTTCGCTCTCGTTTTGCATTGGTAGTAGGTTGTGTTTGGGCCATTAAAAAAGTGCAAAGCACCACCATAAAAAACCCTGTAAAAAACGCCTTAAGCCTCATGCCGCAAATGTATAATTTAAATATTGTAACGAATTAGATAAAATTTTCTTGCGAGGGTAAAGCAACTATTGTTACTTCACATACGTTTTAATTGTCCTTACCTTTGTATCAATGAGAAAGTTATTCATTCTTTGCAGCTTATTAATTCAATCTGCTGCTTTTGCCCAGCCTTCTAGCTTAGTGCCTAATGTGCACCATTCAAAAGCAACCTCAAAAACAGGAGGAAAACTAACTATTGACTACGGAAGGTTCGACTCTATTCCTTTTTTCAATGATACCAATCAATACACATTAGCTACTGCCGGAGGGTTAAACTCGCCTCAAATATCTATGGTAGATTTTAACCTCGATGGAATTAATGATATTGTAATTTTTGAACGCACCTCAGCTAAAATCAAAACATTTATTAATAGAGGTGTTGCGAACAAACCATTTTATAAATATGCCCCAGAGTACGAACAACAATTCCCAACAGAAGTAAAAGACATGCTGCTTATGCGTGATTTTAATAAAGATGGCAAAGCAGACTTATTTACGGTTAAAACCCCGGGCATTGGCGTTTATAAAAATGTTTCGGACACCAATGGATTGAAGTTTGAAAAAGTGGACTACTTTGACCATACCAACGTTGGTATTGTAGATTATCTCACCTCTGATTTTTTTGGGAATTTTACATCAAACATCTATCTCCTTCCGGGAGATATTCCTGCTATTGAAGATATTGATGGTGATGGCGATCTAGACATTTTAAACTTTGGTGTTTGGGGGGTTACTGTAGAATTTCACAGAAACCTAAGTGTAGAATTAACAGGTGGCGTGGACACGTTAGCCTTTGAGTACGTTACAGGGTGCTTCGGAGAGTTTATAGAAAACTCAACTTCAAACTCGGTAACATTTGGTTATACATGTAAGGGTGGCGGTGGACCTGCGCCTGCAGCTCCGCGACATGCCGGCTCCAACATTTTAGCAATAGATTTAGATGCAGATGAAGATAAAGACTTGATTTTAGGGGATATTGGTTACAACAATTTAATTGCGCTCTTTAACACGGGCGATAAAACCTATGGCAAAATGACAAGCATGGATACCCTATGGCCTAGCAACGATGTTTCTGCAGACCTTTTTATTTTTCCTGCTGCCTATTATGAAGATATTGACAATGACAACCAAAAAGAAGTAATTGCTGCACCAAACATTGGTTCAACCGCAAAAGATGCAGAAAGTGTTTGGGTTTATGAGCAAACCGGTCCCGGCAGCAATCCTCAATTTGAATTATTACAAAAAGACTTTTTACAAGGAGAGATGATTGACCTGGGCACAAATGCCTACCCTCAATTGGTTGACTTAAATGGAGATGGTCTGCAAGATTTGGTTTGTGGCTCTTATGGCAAATGGGAACCTTCAGGAACCTCAAGAAGTTCTTTGGTTTATTTTGAAAATATTGGCGACTCCTCTATTCCTGTTTTTTCGCTAAAAAACAACGATCTTGGAGGATTAGCTGTTCTTGGAAACGCCTCCTTATATCCAAGTTTTGGAGATATGGATAACGACGGTGATTTAGACATGATTATTGGAAACTTTAACGGTAAACTAAGCTATTATCAAAATACTGGCAACTCTACCAATCCTAGCTTTACAAATAGTTCTTTGTTAGGTTTAGATAGTATTGATGTTGGCTCGCATGCCTATCCTCAACTTGTTGATTTGAATGAAGATGGTGCTTTAGATTTAATTATAGGTGAACGAAATGGCACTTTAAATTACATTCAGAATAGAGGCACAAACTCATCTGCCATTTTTCTTTTGGGCGATTTAAAAGAAAACTTTGGTGGAATTGAACATAAAAGTGTCATAAATACAGGTTACCTATCTCCATTTGCCATAAAATTAGACACCCTTGGAAGAAGCTACGGTGCCGACAACTCTAAAAAATGGTACTTATTTGTGGCTGCAGAGAATGGCTTTGTATATGTTTATGATGGTTTAGAAAACCGGTTAGATTCCAACTTTAATATAGTTGATACTTTATTTACCAATGTTTACCGACAAACCATAAGCATGGCAGAGTTAAATGGCGATTCTATTGCAGATTTGGTTGTAGGAGAATTTGGAGGAGGTTTTGGATTTTTCTTTAAGGGCCAAGGGCTTCAGTTTTTGCCTCCACCGCCAGATACCACAAATGATATTGTAGAGCTAGAAAATGATATTAACTTTTTTATGTATCCTAACCCTGCAACCGATTTAGTAAATCTACAGTTTGAAACTGTTATTGAACAAGCCCAACTAAAACTCATCTCAATTGATGGATTAGTATTGGTAAACGAACAAATACCAATTGGTGTAAATTCAGCAAAAATTAACCTAGCAGATTTTAAATCGGGTAACTATTTTGTAGTTATTGAAACAAAAAAAGGGGCTATAAAATCTGCCCCTATTATTATCGATTAAAAAACGCTTTTATAGCGTTCCTCTTTTTTCTTGTTCTCTTTCAATAGACTCAAATAGAGCTTTAAAGTTACCTGCACCAAATCCTCTTGCTCCCATTCTTTGAATTATTTCATAAAACAAGGTAGGCCTGTCTTCCACAGGTTTAGTAAAAATTTGAAGCAAATAACCCTCTTCATCAGCATCAATCATAATACCTAAAGCTTTAAGCTTTTCAATATCTTCAGCCAACTCATGATTATGTGCTGCCAACCGTTCAGGAACTAATTGATAATATGTATCAGGAGGGGTAGATAAAAACTCAACACCTCTTTCTCTAAGTTTAGTTACTGTGGTTAATATATCGTCTGTAGCCACTGCAATATGCTGAACTCCCGGGCCTTCGTAAAAATCTAAATACTCTTCAATTTGAGACTTTTTCTTTCCTTCGGCAGGCTCGTTAATTGGAAATTTTATCCTGCCATTTCCATTACTCATCACTTTACTCATTAAAGCTGAATATTCAGTGTGAATTTGCTTATCGTCAAATGAAAGGAAGTTTACAAATCCCATAACATCTTCATACCATTTTACCCAAGTATTCATTTCTCCCCAACCAACATTTCCAACCATGTGGTCAATATAATTTAATCCCACAGGTGCAGGGTTATATTCAGATTCCCATTTTTGGTAGCCAGGTAAAAAATGCCCCTTGTAGTTTTTACGTTCAACAAAAATGTGAACTGTTTCTCCATAGGTATAAATACCTGACCTTACAACTTCGCCATGTTCATCTTTTTCTACTGTTGGCTCCATAAATGATTTTGCACCTCTACCTGTAGTTTCTTTCCAAGCTTGGGAAGCATCTTCAACCCAAAGAGCTACAAACTTTACCCCGTCTCCATGCTTTGCCAAGTGTTGGTTTATAGGAGATTTTGAGTTTAATGGAGTGGTTAACACCAACCTAATTTTATCTTGCTTAACTACATATGATGAATAATCTTTACATCCTGTTTCCAACCCTTTATAAGCATAAGATTGAAAGCCAAAAGCCGATTTATAAAAATGGGCTGCTTGTTTTGCATTGCCTACATAAAACTCTACGTAGTCGGTTCCTAATAAAGGTAAAAAATCCTGTGCGTCTTCAAAGATTTTTTCTAAACCATAATCAACGCTTTTTAATCCGCTATCTGCCATAATTTTTTGTTTATGCTTTTATTACTATTTATTAATGATCTAACCAAGATTGGTAGTATTTTCCATCTGCTATTTCCATAGCTGTTTTGGTAACCATTAATGGCCTAAATGTATCTACCATTACGGCTAGTTCGTCTGTTTTTTCTTTTCCAATGCTTCTTTCCATTGCTCCGGGATGCGGGCCATG
>JAAZVO010000096.1 GCA_018623405.1 Crocinitomicaceae bacterium | reverse complement strand
TAATGGAGCTTCACCTTTGTAGCTATTATCAACTTGTGCGTAGTACTGCTCTTTTGATTTTTCAATTATCTTTTTTTCAGACCTTAAAATCAATTGAGGCCTGCCTGAAATAGGAACTACTCTGCAACTTTGCAGCACAAGGGATGAGACAAAAAGAAAAAGGAGGAATTTTCTCATTTTTTGTAATAGCCCATGGCCTCATCCATAAAGGCTTGTAAATCGGATATTCTAGTTTCGTTGCTTGGGTGCGTGCTCATAAATTCAGGTGGTTGTTGTCCTCCCACTTGGCTCATGCGCTCCCAAAACTTAATGGCTTCTTCAGGATTGTAGCCTGCCATAGCCATAAAAATTAAGCCCATTTTGTCAGATTCACTTTCGTGATTTCTTGAATATTTTAAAGAGCCTAGCTGCGAGCCTACTCCGTAAGAAGAGAGAAAGATATTTTTTACCGCATCGGGTTTTTCTTCTAAAGCTTTGCTTAAGCCAATTCCACCAAGTTGAATTGCTAATTGTTGACTCATACGCTCGTTTCCATGTCTTGCGATGGCGTGAGCCACTTCATGCCCCATAACTACAGCAATACCTGCTTCGGTTTCGGTAATGGGTAAAATACCTGTGTAAAAAGCTACTTTGCCGCCTGGCATACACCAAGCATTTACAATGTTTTCATCAATCACGTTAAACTCCCACTCAAAACCCTTGGTTCTTTTGGTTTGATGATTTTGCTCTAAATATTTTTGGGCTGCTTGGGCTATGTTTTCTCCCACTTTACGCACCATTTCTACCCTTGGGTCGCCTTGCGGAAGAGTGTTGCTTTGGTTTAATACATCGGTATATTGCTGAAAGCTCATACCCATTAACTGGCTTTCGGGCAAAAGGTTAAATTGCCTTCTTCCTGTAATAGGAACTTTAGAACAAGACTCAATGGTAAACGCAACAATTAATAGCAACGCAACTTTAGAAATTAAAGTAAAAGATCTCATATTTTTTAATTGAAAATGTACAAGCATTTGTGCTGTCAAAACTACCATTTTTAGGTAGAGGAATTGACAAATAATTTAAAAGGATATAGGAGAAGTAAAAGATTATTTGCAGAATAAGGTTTATTCTATTTCAGCGTTTAGTCCTCTTCTCAACAGCTCAGAGCAGATGGGTTTTAATTTTGTGTACTCTCCATTTTTTACATCGCATTTTCCTTTGTAATGCACAATGTAGGTACATTGAGTAGCTTGCTCTAATTCGTGCTCGCAAACATCTATTAAGGTTTCAATAACAAAATCAAAAGTGTTTACCTCATCATTATATAAAACTATAGAGTTTACATTCTCTTTTTCAACGAGTACCTCTTCTTCTACTTCGGTTTCTGTTATCGAGTTGAATATTGAATTGTACTTCAAGTCCATTTTATTGATTTAGTAAATTATTTGCATCTTCTACAGAAATTCGCTTTCCGTTTTGCAAAGCTATAACAAATGCATCTGAAAGTCCATTAGAATCCATTTGATCTTTAAAATCGAGCGCTTCTTGGTAACCTTTAAAGTTTCCTACTAGGTATTTGATTAATCCCGCTTGGCTTTCATCAATATCTACTCCATAAGAAGTTAACTTTAATATTGCTTTGGCTTGCTCTACAGGAATATCATTTTCGTAGGCACCAACTTGTACCCTAAACAATATTTGACCAACATTAGGCTTCACATTTGTTTGATTAGCACCTGTTTGAGTTCTACTTGGAGTTGTTTGTGTTGGTAGATTAGCAGGTGGTTTCGGCTGATTAGCAACAGGCGCATTTCCTGATGAGATATTCGATTGAGCCTGTTCTGGTGTTAACCTTTGCTTATTTTCATAAGCAGTTACAAAGGCATCTGAAATTCCCATTCCAACAATTTTGTTTTTAGCTGCTATTGCATCATTTATATTATCAAAAACTCCTGAGTTGTATCTGTAGAACCCTGAATTCGTTCTATAAACTTGAATTGGAGTTACATTCTTTAAATCGGCTGCAGTTACAGGTTTGCTAAACACCCCAATTTGTACAGTGTAAAAAGTTATTGCCAAATTACTCATATCGGTAACTTGCGGATTTGAAGCAGACTGCACCTCAGCAACAGACGTATTTCTTGCAGGGGTTGGTGGTAAACCTTCTATACTAATTGGTGAACCGGTTGATGCAGCAGTATTATTGCTAGAAGCAGATGCAATTGCACTGCTTCCTGCCCCTGTAGCACTACTACTTGGAGATGAGGCAACACCAGAAATATTTGCAATTTGAGCTCCTGCAAGATTAACCATGTCGCGAGCATCTGCTGCAGAAATACGTTTACCATTATAATAGGCTACTACAAATGCATCAGCATAACCTAGTTTTCTAATTTCATTTTTAGCTGCATCTGCAGGATTAAATCCTTCAAAAAGTCCTGCGGTGTAGCGAATTAAGTTAGCACCCGCATTTTCAGCCGTTATTGGTGCAAACCCTCTAAACACACCCGGATCAATTCTTTTGCTAAATGCTCCAATTTGCACCTTATACACTAAGCCTGATGGTAGTTCAGGATTAAACTGAATAGGTTGTGCATCGTTGTAATAGGGTGTGTTGGTACCTCCAATTTTAAAAATAGACTTGGTAGTTGGATTGTACTTTACATCAGAATCTCCGGCATCGTCATTTACATAAAATTGAGAGCCTTTAACCGACTCGGCAGTAACAGTACCGGTTGGTGTGGTTACGGCATTGTTATTTCCACTGTTGCTTGCTCCACCTTGAGTAACATCAGCCAACACCCCGCCATAACTTCCTCCCTCAACAGACTTTTTATCGAAAGCAACCAATTTAGCAGCTAAAGCCGGACTCAAATTCGCAACAAAAGCTTCAAGTTCTTTCTTTTTACCAATTGCACTTTGAGAAAGCTCAACTGCTGCAACTTCCATTTGTTCTGCTTCTTTCAACTTAGCTTTGGCTTCATTTTCTCTCACCTCGGCTTCTTTAAATAGCCTTTCTCTTTCTTCGGATGTTGTTGCTTCAGCCGCTTGTTTTCTTAGCTCATTTGCTTTATCAAATAGCTTTTCCGCCTCTTTTCTCTTTGCATCACTTTCAGAATACATTACCTCAGCTTGTTTAATCATTCTTTGGTAATCTCCCTTAAGGTTTTGAAACTCAGCAAATTCTTCGGTACTTGATAGTTCTTTAACTTCTGCCTCGGTTAAAACCTTATCTGTTGTAGGAAAGTTAAAATCTGAAACTGTGGTTTGTAATTGGTTCTTTACCAACGCTGTTTTCTCAACTCTTTTTATCTGTTCGGCTAACTTTACTAAATCTTTTGCAGCCTCCACATTGGCATTAGCTCTTTTCTCAACCAAAGCAGCTTGTTTTAACATGCGTTGTTTTTCATCCCCTGAAGCAAGTTCAGCATCGTTTCTCAAATTTGATGCATATTGAAGAGAGTCTGCACCTAACTGATTTAAGGTTTCAGCCTCTTTAAGCAGCTTTTGAACATTATCCTCGTTTTTTTGCGGATTGCTTGTTGCATTTGTTTGCGCTTCACTTAATAAATCGGCTTTTCTATTGGCGGCATTTACTTGCGCCTCAACAATTCTTCTTTCAGCAACTAATAGTGCCAACTCTTGCTCTAGCGCTAATTTCTTTTCAGGATCTGTTTCATTTTCAAGTTGATCTTTTACATTGGCAATCGCATAAGCAATGGTAGTAAGTTCAGTCTTTTTATTGTTTACCAAAAACTTGCTTGCTTGAGCGCTGCTTGGCTCGCCTACCATGGCGTTTAAGCTTACCTTAAAATCACCGGTTGAAGTATTATTTAAATCACTTTCAGCAGATGCATTGTCTTGGGGTTTTGGTTTATTTAAGTCTGCGAGAATTTGATTTACATCAGCTGTTTTTAAATCTTCCTCAGAATCGAAAGTAACAGATTGGGTTGGAGATGAAAAGTATCTTGCTAACGCGGTATAAATATCTGAAGATTGATTTGCCAATTGTTTAGATTTCTCATACTCTGCATTTGCTTGGGCAATCAATTGATTTTTTTGTGCTGCATCAGAAACCTTATTGGCACTATCAGAAAGCATAATAGAATTTACCAAGCTTTTTTGAGACTGAACGGCTAAGTAATTTGCCCTAGCTTTAGTTACACCTGAACTTACTACAGGCACATTATCAGCAGGGTTTTGGAAAGCATATTCTACTACAGATTGGTTGGTAAGCTCTAATTCATTCTGCTTTCTGCCTTTTAATTGAATTAAACTAGAAATTCTTTTTTGAATAATTCTTTGTTTGTTTGGGTCAGGCTCGGCAACTGCTAGTTTTTCTAGGTCATTTATTTCGGTGTCTAGGTCACTAATCCATTTTTCATTGATTTCAGCAACTTTAAAAAGTCTTACAAAATCATTTTCTACCTCTCCCAAATCGCTAAAAGACGCTTGATTTTCTTTATTATAAGAAGTTTTCATCACGTTACTCAAGCTTTGGTACTCTAGCTGAGTTTGCATGAAAGCATCGTTATTGGCTTCTGCTGCTAACTCTCCATTTTGTTGATAGCTTAAACGCTCGTAAGTTTTATTTGCTGCAAATTTAATTTCGGATTGTTGAGTTTCTAAAGCAGTAATTTCTTGCGTTAAAGTTTCTTTACGTTTATCTGAGGTAGCTTTTCTTCTTTTTTCTTTCAACAAGAAAATTTCGGTATCTAACTTATAGCTCCATTTGTCTAATAAATCGCCTTTGGTTTTTTCCCTAAGCACCTCATCTTGAATGGTATCTGCTCCTTGAATTAAAGAAACAAATTGCCCCGAATATTCAACTTCAGTTGGTAACTCGGCAGGTGAAACAGGGTCGGGCACTGTGTAAACCACTGGCGCAGGACCACCATCCGTAGATGCAGTTAGGGGAAATTCTGCTCCATCCGGTACAGGTAAAAAGAATTCCTCGTTGTATTTAGATTCGAAGTTATAGTTTTTGTATTCGGCAGTTTCGATGCTACTCAAATCAACATTTTCGGGAGTTAATACAAGCTTTTGCGGTTGGTTTGATGAGGTAGAAGATGCCGCTTGCTCGCCAGGTTGTGAACTTGTATTAGTTGAATTAGTTGCATTACTTTCAGCATTGGTAGACGTTGCAGCTTCAGCTAATTCAGGATTTGAAGTTTCTACTTTTGCTAAAGCACCCATAGAAGAAATAGCTCCTGCTTGAACTGCTTTTTGAGGTGGAATACCCGAAGATTTTACCGCAGTGGCAAACTCTAATTCAATATCTTCATCAGACTTTTGGGTATTTACAGCTTTATCGTAATTACTTGCTAATTGAAATTGGCTTGACAACGCAGTCTTTTGGTTCTGAGCCAACTCTATACCCTTATTGGTTCCAATTACTTCTTGTTTAGAAATGGCAATTGTCTCTTCCCAAGTAGCTATTTCCTCTTCTAACTCTTTAATGCGTTTCTTTTTCGTAGTGCCTTCTAACTCTTGTTTTAAGATTGCTAGCTTTGTTTCATCAGCTTTAATTGCAGGAGTTAAGTCATCTATATATTGCTGTTTTTCTTCAATTAATTGATCTTCTTCTTCTAAATCGGTAAACAACTCAGCATAAACCTCAGCATTGCCCGGTTGTGAAGTAGAATTTTGATAGGTTGGCTGTAATTCATTTAAAGCAGTGTGAACCTCATCAGCATACTCTAATTCATTTATAGATTGATTTTGAGATTGCGCAGATTGCAAAGTTTCTTTTTGACTTTTTGCGGTTTCAGCCTTTTCTCTGTAGGTTGTTGCTTTTTCGCTATACAAGCTTGCAAGCTCTGAAGAAGAAGAGGCCTGTTCTTGATGTTTTTCTGCCTCTTTTTGAAGCGCCTCAATTTCTTTTACAATGTCTTCTTCTTGAGCGTTTGGCCCAGCACTTAATTGCCCTATTTGTGCTAATTCGTTTTGTGCTAAATCAGTGAATTTATCAGCGTCTTTTTGCGCTAAGTCTGCTTGCTTTTGAAAGCTGTTGGCTTTATTATTAAACTCACTTTCAAATTTTGTTGCTGTTGTTAAAAGCGCCCCAACATCCATAGCACTAATATCATTTGGGTCTGCATCAACAACTTCATTTTGACCTACATTATCTTCACTTTCAATAGGCTCTCCGCTTGAAGCTGCGTTCTTATTTGCTTCAGCAGTTTCTTCCTCAATTTCTAATGGCGGTCCTTGTGGCTTTTGTGGTTCGTTCTGAACAATTAATTGAGGTGCTTTATCTTCATAATTTACTTTTAAGTCGGCTTGGTCTTGGAACATTTCTACTGTAAGAGGCAACTGTTCATCAGGCAATTCTTCATCAAGCAAATTGGTAATAATTAACTTTTCATCGTCACCTTCTTTTACAATTTCCATTTTTTGAAAAAGTGACTTAAATGTATTTTGTTGCTTTAATTCAACCACGCCCGCATGTGTAACCATGCTATTTTCTTCTTCTACCAAAAACCTGAACCTTCCTGAGCTTGGAAGTTTAAATGAGTACTCTCCTGAAGAGTTTGTTTCAAACGTCCCGAGGGTTTGGTTGGAGTACATATCTTCCACTGTAATTTTTGCATTTTTTGTAGAAGGTGAAATAAAATCTCCTTTAACTACTGCGTAATCTACAGGAATACGTTGTGTAGCAATATTTACCACATTTACCCTGCCAAGTTTAGAGTACCTATTTGTAGCGAAAAAAGCCCTGTCTTGGGCTTCATTGGTAATCATTAAAAAATCATCGTAAGGAGTGTTTATAGCAAAATCCATGTTTACAGGCTCTTCCCAATATCCGGTTTCTTCATTTAAAAAAGACCTAAAAATATCATACCCTCCCATGCTATTATGGCCTTTAGAAGCAAAGTAGAGCACCTTGCCGGAAGGATGAATAAAGGGAAAATCATCATATTTATTGGTGTTAACCCTTGAATCTAATTTTATGTGTTTCCCGAAACCATCTTCGGTTCTGTCGGCATAATAAATGTCTCTACCTGTTTCTGATTTGGCTTCAATTTTTGAGAAGTAAACCCTTTGGGCGTCTTTTGGCAAAAAAACAATTGATTTAATGCCTTCTTTCTTTTCATAATCAGACATGAGTTCTTCAGGCTTTACAATCAATTGACCTCCATATTCTTCAAGGTTGTAAGCCCTAAAGAAATCTTCTCGGGTTGATTGTTTTTTATCGTAAACAACAAGGTCTGAAATATTTCTCAGTAGCGTTTTTCCATTTTCGCACATTTGAATCATGCCATCAGCATCAAACTCTTTTAGGGTTTTACCTTTAGCTTTTAGTTTAAATTTTTCGTAAGATGAAATGGCTTGGTTAAACCTAAAGTTAATGTGGTAAGCTCTACCTAAATAAAAGTATGCTTGAGGATCAACTTCAGGTTTTGAAACGGCAAACTCTAAGAAGTTTAATGACTCTTTTGGGTCTTCGCTAGCATAAATTAAGCATGCGCCATATTTATAAGCGTAGTTTGGATCTTTTGGATATAAACTCACTAATTGAGAGTATAAAGGAGAGGCTTCGATGAACTTTTTTTCTTCAAAAAGCTTTTCGGCTCCCTTTTTTAACTCCCCTTCGTCTTCGTAATCTACTTGTGCATTAAGCGCTAAAGCACTTAGAATCAACAAAAAACTTAAACTAAATCTCCTTAAGTTGTAGAGAATCAAATTTTTATGGATTAAAAAATAATATTCGCAAATAAAATTAAAATTAACGATTGGTAAGCAGGATACTTTTTAACGTAAAAGGGCTGAAAACATTGAAATTAAGAATTTTAATCGGCATTTATCTTTTTAAGAAACTGAATTTTCTTAGCCTCAGACCCCATTAAGTATTTATACCTTGCCTTGCCTTTCTCCCTTTCTAGCTTATTTTTCTTGGCTTCCTTAACAGCTGTATTAAACTCATCGTTAGATGAAACTGCTTGCATAATTTCTGCTCGATAATTGAAAAAATACCAATTCCTACTGTCAATCCCCAAGTAGATAGAAATTTCATCGCTCGAGCGTTTTTTAACTACCTCTACTACTCCATTTACATATGCGTTAATCTCTTCTTTAAATATGTTACCTATGCCAATTGGCCCAACCGAAATAAACGATTCAGTTTCATTGTTCCACATGAAATTGATATCACTAAAGAAAATGGCTTTTTCAAGACCATTTGGAAATCTTCTAAACTTCTGATAAGTAGTTAATTCAGAAATTATTCTATCGGTTTCTTCTTGTCCAAGTAACTCTTGAACTCCACGTTTGTAGGTGTTTCTATCGAAATCAACTCGGTCTAAGTCTTTTTGTTCCTTTATTTGATCTGACATTATTTTCATGGCTTTATTATCCATGTAAAAATCTACTAACCAAACCATTTCAATCATGGTAGAATCACCGGTTGTATAATTGGTAATTTGACCTGCAGGATAATTTTCAACCCTTCCAAGGTCGGCTCCAAGCCTTATTTTACCTTCTCCAAAAACAGCACATGAGTTTTTGTTTAGCGATAAATAATTACCTGGAAGACTGCGTTGAGTAATTTTTTGAAGGTTTGATACTATATAAGTTTCGGCAGGTTTATCGTAGTATAAAAAGCCTGTTGAGTTAAACACACTATGGTCTGAAGGTTTTTGTGCTTCATTTAAAAAGGTTGAATACAACTCATACGGCTCAGTAGTAAGGTTTATACCAGCCAATAAGTTTGAACGACTTGTACTTGGGGTTATTGAATCTACAGGAAGGAAGATTTCTTCCGGGTCTACATCGGCAGTAAAGGCAAACCACTCTAAAGGCATTTCTGAGCAGGTATGGAAAATTTTGCTGTATCCCGAAAAATTAAGCAATGGTTTAGCTGCTTCGAGCCTAACATCCCCGTAATATTGGTAATTAGGAGATAATGTAAAACC
>JAAZVO010000095.1 GCA_018623405.1 Crocinitomicaceae bacterium | reverse complement strand
TCAACAATGGAACCCACCTCAAGTTTTTGGGATTGTGGGGAATTTATTGCCACATCTTACAAACTAGAAGTAGGGCACCCTCCCGGAGCACCCCTATTTTTAATGATAGGCAGGATTTTTAGCATGTTTGCTGACCCTATGAATGCTGCCTACGCAGTAAACTTAATTTCTGCTTTAAGTAGTGCATTTACCATAATGTTCCTTTTTTGGACCATTACCTATTTTGGAAAAAAATTATCATCATCTAATCAAGAAGAGTTTTCTGCAGGTAAGCAATTTGCTGTTCTAGGAAGCGGCTTAGTTGGGGCTTTAGCTTATACTTTTTCTGATACCTTTTGGTTTTCTGCAGTTGAGGCTGAGGTTTATGCCATGTCATCATTATTTACAGCAATTGTTTTTTGGGCTATTTTAAAATGGGAAGAAAATGCAGATAATCCCGGATCTGTGCGATGGATTGTTTTTATTGCTTACATGATGGGGCTTTCAATTGGAGTCCATTTATTGAACTTACTAGCCATCCCTGCTTTAACTTTCGTTTATTATTTCAAAAAGTACAAGGTTACCCCAAAAGGTATTGCAATTACCTCTTTAGTTTCTGTAGTAATTTTAGGTTTTGTTCAAAAAGGAATTATTCCCGGAGTAGTTAAAGTAGCCTCTTGGTTTGAATTATTCTTTGTAAACTCTATGGGAATGCCTTTCCACAGTGGAGTAATATTTTTCATTATTGCCCTTTCGGCAGGAGTTGGCTATGCATTGTATTACACAGCAAAAACTCAAAAAGTTTTGGCCAATACTGTTACACTTTGTATTACAGTTATTTTAATAGGTTATTCATCCTATGCAATGATTACAATAAGGTCATTAGCCAACCCTCCTATGGATGAAAACAACCCTGAAAATGTGTTTAACCTTTTATCTTATCTAAATCGTGAACAATACGGCTCACAGCCATTAGCGTATGGTCATTACTTTAATTCTCCGTTAGATGCAAGCGAACCTTACACAGATGGTGACCCTGTTTATTCCCCTGATTTTGAAAAAGGAATTTATTACATATCTGATGATAGGAAAAACTCTGTTCCTAATTACGCATCAGAGTTTAAAACGATTTTCCCAAGAATGTGGAGCTCAGACAATAAGCACGTAAATGCTTATAAAAATTGGAGCAATTTTAAAGGAAGACCAGTAAGGTACAATGGGCAAACTATTAACAAACCTACTTTCGGGGAGAACCTCACCTTCTTCTTTTCTCATCAAGTTAATTGGATGTATATCCGCTATTTTCTTTGGAATTTTGCAGGAAGACAGAATGATATTCAAGGCCATGGTTCTTTTACCGATGGTAACTGGATTAGTGGTATTACCTTTTTAGATAATATGAGATTGGGTGAGCAAAGTGATGATAAATTACCTGAGCATTTTGCCAATAACCCAGCGAGAAATAAATTTTTCTTTATGCCATTAATCCTCGGTTTATTAGGCCTTTGGTTTCAGTTTAAAAAAGACAAAAAAGACTTCTCAATTACAATGATGCTTTTCTTCTTCACAGGTTTAGCTATCATTTTATACCTAAACCAATATCCTTTTCAGCCAAGAGAGAGAGATTATGCTTATGCCGGTTCTTTTTATGCTTTTGCTATTTGGATAGGGCTAGGCGTATATGCCTTATTTGAAACAATAACCGAAAACATAAAGCTCGACCCTAAAGTAGCTGCAGCCGCTACAACCTTGGTTTGTTTATTTGCTGTGCCAACAATTATGGCAAAAGAAGGTTGGGATGACCACGATAGATCTGACAGGTACACAGCGAGAGATTTTGCTAGAGCCTATTTAGATTCTTGTGAACCAAACGCCATTTTGTTTACCAATGGAGATAATGATACATTCCCACTTTGGTACGTGCAAGAGGTTGAAGGTTACAGAACTGATGTAAGAGTTATAAACCTAAGCTTATTAAATACAGATTGGTACATTGAGCAAATGGATAGAAAAGCCTATGATTCTGAAAGAGCTCCATTTAGCTTAAGCCCAAAACAATACAGGCAAGGCACAAGAGATTATTTACCCGTTGTGGATAGAAACTCTAAAGATGTTTATGTAGATATTAAAAGGGTAATTGATTTTATTTCAGACGATAAGAATGCCCAACCTTTTGGAAGCGGACAAAGGCTTAACTACTTCCCTACTACAAAATTCAGCTTAAAAGTTGATAAGGAAAAAGTGTTAGCAGATGGAACTGTTCCTGAAGAAATGAAAGATAAAGTTGTTGACGAAATTACTTGGTCTTACAAGAAAAATTTCATCCTGAAAAAGGATATGATGATCATGGATATTTTGGCCAACTTTAATTGGGATAGGCCAATATACTTTGCTATAACTACAGGAAGTGGAGCATACATAGGACTTCAAAAGTATTTTCAACTTGAAGGCTTGGCTTATAGATTAGTTCCTTTTGTTGCAAATAACAGCGATGGCCAAACAGGCTATGTAAACACCGATATTATGTATGAAAACCTGATGAATAAATTTCAATATGGCAACATGCAAGACCCAGCGGTTTATATGGATGAAAACAACAGAAGAATGTGCATGAACCTTAGAAATAACTTCGCTAGGCTAGCCGATGCTTTATTTAGAGAAGGAAAGAAAGATAAAGCTATAGAGGTGTTGGATAAATGTGTTGAGTTAATGCCTCATGAAAATATTCCTTATAACTTCTTTATTATGCCTACAATAGAAGCCTATTACAAAATGGGGGAAAATGATAAAGCTAATGCCCTGGTAGAAATATTATTTAAAATGTACACTGAGGAATGTGACTACTATTTTAACCTTCCAAATGAGTACTACAAACAAATAAAAAATGAAGGTCAGCAAGCAATTAGTGTGCTTTACAGGTTAAGTCAATTAACTAACGATATCTATAAACAAGAAGAGCTTGGTGGAAGAATAAAAGCTGAGTTTGATAGGTTACAACCTATCTTCTCCTCAAAAATGTAATGAAACTAGATTTTATAAAGCCTCCTAAAATTGGGAGGCTTTTTTATAAAGACTTAATATTCAAAATTCCTGAAAAAGAAAACAGGGTTTATCTAACCTTTGATGACGGCCCAAACCCTGAAACTACCCCATTTATCTTAGAAACCCTAAAGCAGCACAATGCTAAAGCCACTTTCTTCTGTTTAGGAAAAAATGTAGCATCTTACCCAGATTTATTTCAACAAATTATAAATGATGGTCATGGAATAGGCAATCACGGGTATAATCACCTAAATGGTTGGCAAACCCAAACAAAAGAATATTTAGAGGATGTACAAAAGGCCTCAGAAATAATTCATTCAACCTTATATAGACCTCCTTATGGGAAAATAAAAGTCTCACAAATAAAAGAGCTAAAAGAAAGGTTTAAGATAATTATTTGGGATGTTGCTGCACAAGATTACCGTATGGATATTTCTGCGGAAACAGTAAAGAAAAATATACTTGGAAATACAACAGCCGGGTCAATAATTGTAATGCACGACAGTTTAAAAGCCAAAGAAAATATCAAGGCTATTCTTTCTCCTACTGTAGAAAAACTTGGAGAAAACTTCATAATGGATAGCCCTATTAAACTGTAAATTAAGTTTCTTACGTATGTACTACCCCCAAAAAACTTAACTTACTGTCCAGTTTTTTGGGGGTAGTACACAACTCCTGCCTGCCTCCATTTTAACTCTCCATTTTTATAAATCATTAATGTTGGCACTCCCCTTATTTGAAGCTTACCTGCTAATTGTTGATTCTTATCAACATCGATTTTTATGACTTTCGCTTTACCGGTGGTTTCTCTTGCAACTTCCTGAACAATAGGTGAAACCATTTTACAAGGCCCACACCAATCGGCATAAAAATCGATTAATACAGGTTGCTCTGAATTGATTATTTCAGAACACTTTGCCATTATTTTTTACTTAAAGGAAAACCTTTTTTCTGCCAAGCTTGAATACCTCCCTCTACGTTATAGATGTTTGAGAACCCTTCTTTGGCCAGCATTCCTGCTGCACTGCTAGATCTACCTCCCACAGCACAATAAACATAAATTGGTTTGTCTTTGGGTAACTTTTTAGCGGCTTCAAGAAATTCTCCACCATTAAAATCAATTATTTTTGGATCTCCAATTACCCCTTGAGCAACCTCTCCGGGTGTTCTAACATCTAAAACAATAATGTCATCACTCAACTTTTCTTTGAGCTGATCAACTGATACATTTTGATATCTTCCTGATTGTGCGGTACAACTTGAAAAAAGCGCTATACCCACAATAAATAAACTAAAAATCTTTGCTTTCATTTGTATTAAATTAATCTTCTCCAACCTCCTCCGTTATATACTTCATTGATTCCCTGGCTTTTTAAAAAGCTTGTAGCTTGGCCACTTCTATTTCCGGAAGCACAACATAGAATAATTGGTTTTTTTATGCTTTTGAATTTATTTACCTTATGTTGAACTTGATTTAAGGGGATATTTATTGAGTTTGGAACATTACCTGCTTCAAACTCTTGAGGTGTTCTTACATCAATTACAACAGCACCATCGGCCATCATTTGCTTGAAGTCATGCTTTTCGCCTACAGCGCCAAATAATTTTTCAAAAAATCCCATGCTATTAATTCATTGAAATTTCACCATCCCAACCTAAAATTCCATCAGAAAGGTTGTTTAACTCTTTAAATCCCCAACTTGCCATTGCTCCGCATGCAGATGCACTTCTGCCTCCGCTACGGCAATAGATGTAGTAATCTTTAGACTTATCAAGCTCTCTTACCTTGTCGGCAAATTCAAAGCCCATAATATCAATATTTATTGCATCCTTAAGATGTCCACTATGAAACTCTTCAGGAGTTCTAACATCAATTAAAATGCTGTTTTCGGCTTCCATGCCTTTTTTGAAATCGCTATTATTTAAATTCTTATACATTTTTTAAAGTTTTGTTGATGGACAAACGTAATCTGTTACCTTAATGTTAGATTCTAAGATGGCATCAATGCCACCGTAGATATCAATGATATTGTTAAATCCGTTTTTTCTTAGAATTGAACTTGCAGCCATTGACCTGTATCCACTTTTACAGTGTACAAAATAGGTTGCTGATTTATCAAGTTTTTCAATATTTTCATTGATGTAGTCTAGGGGAAAGTTGATTGCATTTTCAACATGTTCAGCCTCATATTCTGAAGGTTTTCTTACATCTAAAACCTTTGATTTACCTTCATTCAACTTAATTTCAAGCTCATTTACAGAAACTTGATCCATGGTATTAACTTGCTCGTTTGCTACAGTCCATGCTGTTATGCCTCCCAATAGGTAACCAATAGTATTGTCATATCCTACTCTTGAAAGCCTTAATACTGCTTCTTGAACCCTGTCTTCATTTGAAATTATTAGGATCGGAGCATGAATATCTTCAATAAGCGTACCTACCCACGATGCAAAAGAACCATCTAATGGAATATTGATACTGTTTGGAATGAATCCTTTTCTAAACTCATCTTGGTGTCGTACATCTAGAATTATTGCGCCTTCCATTTTTTCTTTAAAAGATGGTACATCTAAACCAATTTTTGCCGCCTCAAGTACTTCATTAACTGAGCTATATCCGTTTTTATTCATCATAGCATTCTTAGGGAAGTATTGTGGTGGAGGTGCAATACCATCTGTTACTTGAGCTATAAAATCATCTTTAGTTAAATCTTGCAATGCATAGTTGCTTTGCTTTTGTTCTCCTAAAGTGCTAAAGGTTTCTTTGCTCATGTTTTTTCCACAAGCTGAGCCTGCTCCATGAGCGGGATAAACAATAACTTCATCAGGTAAAGTCATTATTTTATTTCTTAATGAATCGAAAAGTAACCCTGCTAAATCTTCTTGGGTTAAATCTCCTTTTACTGCAAGGTCGGGTCTTCCAACATCACCAATAAAAAGTGTATCTCCCGTGAAAATACAATGCTCTTTTCCGTTTTCATCTAAAAGCAAATAAGTTGTAGACTCAGGGGTGTGCCCAGGTGTATGAAGAACTTTAATGGTTAGCTTACCAATTTTAAATGTTTCTCCATCTTTAGCTTCATGAATGTTGTAATTTGTTTTTGCTCCCGGTCCATATACTATAGTTGCACCGGTTTCTTTCGCAAGATCTATATGGCCTGAAACAAAATCTGCATGAAAATGTGTTTCAAAAACATATTTAATCTTGGTGTTATTTTCTTTCGCCATTTCAATGTATGGCTCTGTTTCTCTAAGCGGATCTATTATAGCTGCTTCTCCTTCAGACTCTATATAATAAGCAGCTTCCGCTAAACATTTGGTGTACAATTGATCTATCTTCATTTCCTCTATTTTAAAATTTAATTACATTTTCCTATACAAGTGATTATTTGAATTATCCGGTCGTATTTTAAATAGTAAATACAGTTTTTTCCTTCTCTTTCGGAGTCAAGCAAACCTTTAGTTTTTAACAAGTTTAAATGATGCGATGCGGCAGCTTGCTCTATGTTTAGCGCTTGATGAATTTCGGTAACGTTCATTTTTTCTTTTGCACCAAGCATATCAATAATGGCTAGCCTAATTGGGTGTGCCATTACCTTTAACATTCCTGCTGCTCTATCTAACTGATCTGTTTCTAATACTCCAATAGACATATTTACATATCTAAATTTCTAGATATAAATGTATAAATTTTTTTATCTCTCCAAAAAATTAATTCTTAATACTACTTCATGTGAACCATTACTGTATCTAGAGTAGCTATACAGCGGAATATCGTAAGAATATGCAAATGAAAAATTTTGATTTATGTTATATCCAAGCATCACTCCGAGCCCATCATCTTGCCTAAAATTACCTCCTAGCCAGATTAATTCATCATATTCAACCTTTAAACCTCCTTCAAATTGAATAAGAGGGTCAACAAATTTCACTAAAACCGAAGGCTGTATTAAAAACTCAGAAATTCTAAAATTATAGCCTGCCATTCCATAGTAATGTTGCGCTAAACGAGAAAGGGTATTTTCATAATCCTCAAAAAACTGAAGTTTTGTATTTATCAATTGAGGTGCAGATAACGAAACAAAAAAGTCATCGGAGTATAAATATAATCCGGCAGCGGCATCAGGCACTACTACTGATTGTTGGGCATTACTAAGCGCTAAATCATTTTGTACCGCTAAATCTAACTTAGAGCCATCTAAAATAAATTGAAGTACCCCTGCAGATAACCCTAAACCCATCTTGATTTTGTCTGAGACCTTAAAGTGATAAGCATATGAAAATTTTGCACCTGTTCTTCTTGTAGGTCCGGTAATATCAGAAAAAATAAACCCACCTAAACCAACTTTTTGGCTTTGTAATGGTCCATGTAAGCTAAATACAAAGGTTCTTGGAGCATCAGTTACCCCAACCCATTGCATTCGCTGATTACCTTGTGCGATAAAATGTGATTTAGATCCACCAATAGCAGGGTTTAAAACATAGTCATTCAACATGTATTGCGTAAATTGAGGGAGCTGTTGAGCTTTTAAGCCGAAAGCCACAAACAAAAACGATATCAAAATATACTTCCTCATTTTACTTAATGATTGTAACTGTGCCGGTTATTGGTTCTTTATTCACCCCATCATTTAGTATTACCGCATAGTAATATGTTCCAACAGGTAACTCATTTCCTTGGAAAGTTCCATCCCAAGCTACATAAGGCACGGCCGATTTATATAGCAGTTGTCCCCATCTATTGTAAACCTCCACCTCAGCCAAAGGATAATCTTGTAAGATTGGAATTGTCCAGGTGTCATTAACTCCATCGCCATTTGGAGAGAACCCATCATTTATTTTAAAAGCCGGTTCAACGGTTATGGTAACAGAATCTACTCCTCTACATCCACTTTCACCTAACACAGTTACAACGTATGTTGTTGTTTCTGTTGGAATTGATGTTGGGTTAGCTGCAGACTCATCCGAAACTGCAAAGAATGGCTCCCAAGCAAAAGTTGAGCCTGTTGGGCCTGTTGGATTGCCACCAAGTAATACGGTTTCACCTTCAGTTATTATTCGGTCTGCACCTGCATCAATAGAATCGAATGGGGTTGTATTTACAACAAGCGTATCTATGGTTAAGCAATTATTTAATGTAGCAGAAACAAAATACCTAATTCGGCCCGCCCTAGTTGGAAGGCCAATAGTATCTGTGTTACCAACTACATTTCCAAAATCATCTATCCAACTAATATTTTGGGCATTTGGAGGGTTAATATTCGCAATCAATTGAATTGGAGATACACCTTCACAAATAAGGGTATCATTTCCAGCCTCTACATACAATTCGGTATTGGCAAAAATTACACTTCCTAGGGAGTCTTTACATCCATTGTTATCAGAAATAACAACGCCATAATTACCAGGAAATAGGTTGGTGACATCCTCAATAGTAGCATTGAAACCTTGAGGGCCATTCCATTGATAATTTATTGGTAAACTTCCACCAAATACAGTAATTCCAATTTGCCCATCGTTTGAGTTTAAACAACTTGCGTTTTGTTTCGAGGTTAAAATGCCTTTAATGGCAGAAGGACCAAATATTTCAATTGTTTCGAATGACACACAACCATTTACATCTGTAGCGGTAACTGTATATATACCCGGGCAGAGGTTTGAAACATCTTCAAGGGTATCTCCTGTTGGCGACCAAGCTATTTTTACACCAGATCCGGTAATTCTAAGATTTATCGAACCATCACATAATCCATCACATGTTGCATGCGTAATAGATTCAATAATAATTGATGGACCATCAGAGTTACTAAGAGTAGCAGGCAAAATCGCTTGACACCCTAACGAATCTGTTACCCTTAAGTTATAGGTACCTGCTGAAAGATTATTAGCAGTTGGTGTATTTTGAAATGGTAATACAGGATCTAGATTTTGAT